>CALMID010000408.1 GCA_937863915.1 uncultured Pseudomonas sp. | reverse complement strand
CGCGCCGCCTCGATGGCGGCATTGAGCGCCAGCAGGTTGGTCTGTTCGGCGATGCCGCGGATGGTCTGCACGATGCTGCTGATCATCTCCGACTGCTGGCTGACCGCGCTGATGCCATCGGCGGCGCGGTTCAGTTCGCCGGCGATGCTCTGCATCACTTCGACCGTGCGCTGCACCACCTGAGCACCCTGCTGGGCGGTCTCGTCGGTGTGCAGCGAGGTGTCGTAGGCCAGGCGCGCGGCGCGTGATTCGGCTTCCTGCTGCTGAACCTGGGCGGTCACGTCACTGGCAAATTTGACCACCTTGTACAGGCGGCCCTGATGATCGAAGACCGGGTTGTAGGTGGCGCGCAGCCAGACCGTGGCGCCCTGGCGATTGACCCGCTTGAAGCGTCCGGAAAAGAACTCGCCGCGGTTCAGGCGCTCCCAGAACTGACGGTACTCGGCCGACTCGCTTTCGCTGCGCTCGCAGAACAGGCGATGGTGCTTGCCGCGGATATCTTCCAGGCGATAGCCCATGACGCTGAGAAAATTGTCGTTGGCCGCAAGCACCTCGCCCTGCGGATTGAACTCGATGGTGGCCATGGAGCGGTTGATGGCATTGATCAGACTGCTCTGTTCCTGTTCGCCGATGACCTGGGCGGTGATATCGGTGGCCATTTTCAGCACCCGTGTCACCCGCCCGCCGGCGTCGCGCACCGGGTTGTAGCTGGCTTCCAGCCAGACCTGCTGGCCGGCCTTGTTCAGGCGCAGGAAGCGCTCGCGGATGAATTCGCCGGAAGCCAGGCGCTGCCAGAAACGCTGGTACTCGGCGCTGGCGGCATAGCCGGGCTGACAGAACAGGCGATGGTGCTGGCCGCGGATTTCTTCCAGGCGGTAGCCCATGGTGGCGAGGAAGTTGTCGTTGGCGGTGACGATGGTGCCGTCGGGCTGGAACTCGATCACGGCCATCGAGCGGTCTACCGCTTCGCGGCGGGCCTGGGATTCGGCCAGTTGCTGCTGGCAGGCGGCCAGTTGCTGCTTGAGTTGGGTATTGAACATGAAGACCTCGGCGAATGCTGGCTGCTTGGAATGTCAGCGTAGTCGTCGAGTTGTCGGCCTGCCGGCCGCTTAGTTGAGCGGGCGCCGCACGGGCGCCCGTCCAACTGAGCACTCAGCGCCGTTGCGGCGCCGGTTGCTGCTGGGTGATGCAGTGGATATTGCCGCCGCCGAGGAGGATCTCGCGGCCGGGCACCATGACCACGCGATGCTCGGGGAAGATACGCTCGAGAATGACGCGGGCTTCTTCGTCCTTCGGGTCATCGAAGCAGGGGGCGATGATGCCGCCGTTGACGATGAGGAAGTTGACGTAGGAGCCGGCCAGACGGATCGACGGATCGCGCTCCTGAGTGCCTTCGGCGGCGTCCACGCCGGCGCATTCTTCCTCGCTGGCATGGATCGGGCCCGGGATCGGCATCTTGTGCACCACCAGCGCGCGCCCCTTGGCATCGCGTGCCTGCTCCAGCACGCGCATGGCGGCCTGGCAGCGCGGGTAGTTGGGGTCGTTCACGTCGTCGGTCCAGGCCAGCAGCACTTCACCCGGCCGCACGTAGCAGCAGAAGTTGTCGACGTGGCCGTCGGTCTCGTCGTTGAACAGGCCGTCCGGCAGCCAGATCACGGTGTCGATGGCCAGGTGCTCGCGCAGCACCGCTTCGATCTCTTCGCGGGTCAGGTGCGGGTTGCGGTTGCGGTTGAGCAGGCATTCCTCGGTGGTGATCAGGGTGCCTTCGCCGTCGACATGGATGGAGCCGCCTTCCAGCACGAAACCCTCGGTGCGGTAACGCGCGCAGCGCTCGACTTCGAGGATCTTGCGCGCCACCTGGTCGTCGCGCTGCCACGGCCAGTACAGGCCGCCGTCGAAGCCGCCCCAGGCGTTGAAGGTCCAGTCCACGCCGCGTACGTCGCCGGCATCGTTGACGACGAAGGTCGGCCCGGTGTCGCGTACCCAGGCGTCGTCGGTGGTGACTTCCAGCAGACGGATATTGGCGTGATCGAGACGCACGCGGGCGTTGTCGTACTGCTCGGCGGAAACGCAGACGGTCACCGGCTCGAACTCGGCAATGGCGCGGGCGACGGTGGCGAAGGCGGCCTGCGCCGGCTTGCCGCCGTTACGCCAGTTGTCCGGACGCTGCGGCCAGACCATCCAGGTCTGGCTGTGGGTTTCCCATTCGGCCGGCATGCGGAAGCCATCGGTGCGCGGGGTGCTGTTCAGAGTGGTCATAGGGTCACCGAAACGAGGTTCAGGGTAGGTCGGGTGCGATCCGGGGAACAGGCCATCTGGGTCGCGGCGAAGGTGCGGAACATGGAACACCTCCTCGGGGCTGAAACCGGAGCTGTCTGACGGTAGCAGGCATGGCTTGGGTCTGTCGGCCTCGGAGCGACTCGTCAGACGATGAGCAATTTATAGCCGATAAAAATCGACATTGGAAGTGAGTTTGCCGATTTTTATCGATCAATAATCTGTATTGGATTCGAATAAAAGATCGCGCGAGTTATTAATTCGATGTTTGTCGGGAATTTGTTCTTAGCGAGATTGCCGCGGCAGGTGGGGCGGCAGGTACAGCGACAGGTAGGCATCGAACACGCGCAGGCCTTCCTCGGCCAGGCGCGGGGTGATCAGGCCGAACTGCTGCACGGAGCGGGCATACACGCGATCACCCAGCTCCAGGGCGAGGGCGAACACGTCGATATCCTCCGGCAGCGGCGGCAGCTGGAAGTAATGGGCAAACAGGGCCTGCATCTGCTGGCCGAGCTGGTCGTCATGCTGGCGGTCGGCCTGGGTCACTTCGGCCAGGCCGTGGCTGGCGAGGATCAGCTGGCGGGCGGCCGGATCCTGTTCGTAGACGCGCAGCATGCGCTGTTCGATCAGACGCGAGAGGTCGCGCCAGCTGTGCAGGCTGGCGGCGTCGATGGGCTGAGCCAGGCAGTCGCGGAACGCGGCGTGTACGGCGGCGGTCAGGCCCTGTAGCAGTGCCGGTACGCTGGGAAAAAAGTGGTACAGCGAAGAAGGTGGAATGCCCGCGCGCTCGGCGACGCTGTAGATCGACAGGCTGGCCACGCCTTCTTCGGCCAGCTGGCTGCGTGCCGCCTCAAGAATCTGCTGAATGCGCGCCTGGCTGCTGGCGCGCGGTTTGCGGGCGGTGGCGGGGCGCGACATGACGATCTCCGGGGCTAGTGTCTGTTGCCGTTGCGGCATGGCCGCGGCGGAGGCGCTATTGGACGTCATGCCGCTGCCCGCGGCAAGGGGCGCTGTCAGGGCTTGCCCTTGAACTGGCTCCACACTTCTTCCTTGGCCACTTCCAGCTTGTCCGGCAGGGCCTCGGGGGCGAACAGGCGGCGCTTGGCGGTGTTCACCTGGGCGAGCTGCTGTTGCAGGTTGTCGTCCATGAACTGGCTGGCATCCTTGTTCGGGTTCGGGTAGAGCACCTCGCTGGAGGTCAGTGCTGCGACCTGCGGCTGCAGCAGGTAGTTGATGAAACGATGAGCCAGATCGGCGCGCTTGCTGCTGGTCGGGATGACCATGTTGTCGATAAACAGCGCCGAGCCTTCGTCCGGCACCAAGAAACGCACGGGTTGACCGGCATCGGCGGCGGCCAGGGCATCGCCAACCCAGGCGAAGGCCACGCACAGCTTGCCGTTGGCCAGGTCGGCGATATAGCGCTCGCTGTCGATGTAGCGCAGGTTGGGGCGCAGGCTGGCGAGGGTGTCGCCGGCGCGCTTGAGCTGCTTGGGCGAGCTGTGGGCGAGGTTGCGCCCCTGATAGTTAAGCAGCACCGCCAGCGCTTCGCTGCTGGAGTCGATCATGGCGATGCCGCAGCTGGCCAGTTTGCCGCTCATGGCCGGGTCGAACAGCAGGTTCCAGCTGTTTGGCACCGGCCCGCCGAGAGCCGCTTCGGCCTGCGGCACATTCACCGCCAGACCGACGGTGCCCCACAGGTAGGGCACGGCATAGCGGTTCTGCGGGTCGTAGGCTGCCAGCTTGCTGAGAATGGCCTTGTCCAGGTGCTGGCGGTTGGGCAGCAGGCTCAGGTCCAGTGGTTGCAGGCGTCCGGCCTTGATCAGGGTAGGCAGGGTGTCATGGGACGGCACGGCGACGTCGATGACAGCATCGCTCTGCAGGGCCTGATCGAGTTCTTCGGCGGTGCTGAAGGTGCGGTATTCGACACGGATGCCGGTGTCCTTTTCAAAGTCCTTGAGCACCTGCGGGGCGATGTAGTCGTTCCAGTTCCACACCTGGATGACATCTTCGGCCTGGCTCAGAGACGGGCACAGCAACAGCAACAGTGGGGCAAGCAAACGGCGCATTTCAGCCTCCAGTAATCGATACGCGGCCGTGACGATCTGGCGCCAGGCGCAGCGTTGGATAAATTGAATGGCAGAGTGGTTGTGTCGCCCCCGGCTGCTGTCGGGTGGCTTTATAGAAAGTGTTAGTGAGGCTCAGGGATCGCCGTGGCGAAGCCGCTGTGGCTGACGCGACCCAAGGCGGACGAGGCCGGCAGGCGAGTGGGGCATGGCGGTCTCCTCCGGTTCTTGGCCAATATTCGGCCAGCCGCTGGCGCAACCCCGGGACAGGGCTGTGCCGTCATCATTCGGTTAAAACAACGCCGGCGCGAGGCCGGCGTTGCAGGGACTTACACGGTGTGCAGGTACCAGTTGTATTCGAGGTCGGAGATGGTGGTCTCGAACTCTTCCAGCTCGGCTTCCTTACAGGCGACGAAGATGTCGATGTAATCCGGGCTGATGTACTGGTTGAGCACTTCGCTTTCGTCCAGCTCGCGCAGGGCATCGCGCAGGTTGTTCGGCAGGCTCTGCTCCAGCTGTTCGTAGGAGTTGCCTTCGATCGGCTCGCCCGGTTCGATCTTGCTGGTCAGTCCGTGGTGAATGCCGGCGAGGATGGCCGACATCATCAGGTACGGGTTGGCATCGGCGCCGGCGACACGATGTTCGATGCGCACGGCGTCCGGGCTGCCGTTCGGCACGCGGACCGCCACGGTGCGGTTGTCCACGCCCCAGCTCGGCGCGTTGGGCACATAGAACTGTGCGCCAAAGCGGCGGTAGGAGTTGACGTTGGGGCAGAGGAAGGCCATCGAGGCCGGCATGGTTTCCAGTACGCCGCCGATGGCATGGCGCAGGGTGGCACTCTGCAGCGGGTCGTCGGTGGTGAAGATGTTCTTGCCGGTCTTCTTGTCCAGCAGCGAGATGTGCACGTGCAGCCCGTTGCCCGCCTGGTTGGGGTAGGGCTTGGCCATGAAGGTGGTGTCCATTTCATGGTCGTAGGCGACGTTCTTGATCAGGCGCTTGAGCAGCAGGGCGTAGTCGCAGGCCTTGATCGCGTCATTGACGTGATGCAGGTTGACCTCGAACTGCGCCGGGGCGCTTTCCTTGACGATGGCGTCGGCCGGGATGCCCTGTTCCTTGGCGGCTTCGAGGATGTCCTGCAGGCAGTCGGCGTATTCGTCGAGGTCGTCGATCAGGTAGACCTGGGTCGACTGCGGGCGCTTGCCTGACATCGGCGAGCGCGGCGGCTGCGGACGGCCGTTCACGTTTTCCTGGTCGATCAGGTAGAACTCGATTTCGAACGCGGCGCAGATGGTCAGGCCGAGGTCGTCGAATTTCTGCACGATCTGCCGCAGCACTTCGCGCGGGTCGGCGAAGAAGGGGCGGCCGTCGAGCTCGTGCATGGTCATCAGCAGCTGGGCGGTCGGGCGCTTCTGCCACGGCTCGTTGCACAGGGTGCCGGTGATCGGGAAACAGATGCGGTCGGCAGCGCCGATGTCCAGACCGAGGCCGGTGCTTTCGACGGTGGAACCGTTGATGTCGAGGGCGAAGATGGATGCGGGGAGGTTGATGCCTTTGGCATAGACCTTGTGCAGGCTAGCGCGCTCAATGCGCTTGCCGCGAACGACGCCGTTCATGTCGGCAATAAGAAGGTCGACGAACTGGACCTCAGGATGTTCCTTAAGGAACTCATTCGCTTCGTTCAGCGTAACGGCACTGGTGGGTACCGACATGATGCAACACCTTTTTTGTTAAAAATTTCAATCATGCAAGCGCATGGGTGTGAGTCAATCTCAAACACTACGGCCTGTCAATAGTCGAGCATTTTGCCCTAAAACGGGGCGGTAGCGCCAGTTTTGGGGCATTTATACCCTGTGGACAGTCAGCTGCAGGGCGCGCGTGGTGGGGTGTTGCGAGGGGCGTGTTCAATTTTTTACAGGGTGGTTGTGTAAAAATTTGAACAGGGTTAATCTCGGGTCAACCCACCAACATCAATAAAACGGGTGTCTCATGGCTCGCCTGCCATTAATAGGTGTTACCGCCTGCACCAGGCAGATCGGTCTGCACCCCTACCATATCGCTGGTGACAAGTATGTCCGTGCCGTTGTTGTCGGCGCGGAGTGCCAGCCTCTGGTAATCCCGGCTCTTGGCGAACTGCTGGATCAGGACACCCTGCTCGACAGTCTAGACGGCTTGCTGTGTACAGGCTCGCCATCGAACATCGAAGCCCATCATTATTCAGGCACTGCCAGCGACCCGGATTCCCACAGCGATCCGGCGCGTGACAGCACCACGCTGCCGCTGATCCGCAAGGCGATCAGTGCCGGCATTCCGCTGCTGGGCATCTGCCGCGGCTTCCAGGAAATCAACGTGGCATTCGGCGGCACTCTGCACGGCAAGGTGCATGAGGTCGCCGGCATGCTCGATCATCGCGAGCCGGCCGATCAGCCGGTTGAAGTGCAATATGCCCCCCGTCACGCGCTGCAGGTGCAGCCCGGTGGCGTTCTCGCTGGCCTCGGCTTGCCGGCGCAGATAGATGTCAATTCGATTCATGGCCAGGGCGTTGCACGTCTGGCGCCGGGCCTTCGCGTGGAAGCTCTGGCGCCTGACGGGTTGGTGGAAGCCTTCTCTGTCGAGGGTGCACAAAGCTTTGCACTTGGGGTGCAATGGCACCCGGAATGGCAGGTACGATCCAACCCGAATTATCTCGCCATCTTCCAGGCCTTTGGTGAGGCTTGCAGGAAGAGGGCGGGGCAACGTGAGTAGGTGAGCAACCGGTCGGTGAAACTGGGAGGTTTCGCTAGGCTTTAACCGGTCCGCAGTAGCCGCTCTATAAACCCTGAGGTCTTTATGACTACCAAGCTCGACCAGCTGACCAGCTGGCTGAAAGAACGCAAAATCACCGAAGTTGAATGCTTGATCAGCGATTTGACGGGTATCGCGCGCGGCAAGATTGCGCCGACCAACAAATTCCTGGACGAGAAGGGCATGCGCCTCCCCGAGAGTGTGCTCCTGCAGACCGTCACCGGCGACTATGTCGATGACGACATCTATTACGAGCTGCTGGACGAGGCGGACATCGACATGTTCTGCCGTCCGGACGAGAACGCCGTATTTGTTGTGCCCTGGGCCATCGAGCCGACGGCGATGGTGATTCACGACACCTTCGACAAGCAGGGCAACCCGATCGAGCTGTCGCCGCGCAACGTCCTCAAGAAAGTCCTGAAGATGTATTCCGACAAGGGCTGGCAGCCGATCGTCGCGCCGGAGATGGAGTTCTACCTGACCAAGCGCTGCGCCGACCCGGACTTCCCGCTGGAAGCGCCCGTAGGCCGTTCCGGCCGTCCGGAAGTGGGCCGTCAGAGCTTCTCCATCGACGCCGCCAACGAATTCGACCCGCTGTTTGAAGACGTCTACGACTGGTGCGAGGCGCAGGACCTGGATCTGGACACCCTGATCCACGAAGACGGCCCGGCGCAGATGGAAATCAACTTCCGTCACGGCGACGCCCTGCACTTGGCCGACCAGATCACCGTGTTCAAGCGCACCATGCGTGAAGCCGCGCTCAAGCACGACGTGGCGGTGACCTTCATGGCCAAGCCGATCACCGATCAGCCGGGCAGCGCCATGCACATTCACCAGAGCGTGGTGGACATCAAGACCGGTAAGAACCTGTTCTCCAATGCCGACGGCACCATGAGCGAACTGTTCATGCACCACATCGGCGGTCTGCAGAAGTTCATTCCCGAGTTGCTGCCGCTGTTCGCGCCCAACGTCAACTCGTTCCGCCGCTTCCTGCCCGATACCTCGGCGCCGGTGAACGTGGAATGGGGCGAGGAGAACCGCACCGTGGGTCTGCGCGTGCCGGAAGCCGGTCCGCAGAACCGCCGCGTGGAGAACCGCCTGGCCGGTGCCGACGCCAACCCGTATCTGGTACTGGCGGCGTCCCTGCTGTGCGGTTTCATCGGCATGGCCGAAGGCATCAAGCCCAGCGCGCCGGTCAAGGGCCGTGGTTACGAGCGGCGCAACCTGCGTCTGCCGGTCACCATCGAAAGCGCCCTGGAGCGGATGGAGGCCTGCAAGGAAGGCGAGAAATACCTCGGTGAGCGCTTCATGCGTGCCTACGTGGCGGTGAAGCGTGCCGAGCATGAAAACTTCAAGCGGGTCATCAGCTCCTGGGAACGCGAGTTCCTCCTGCTGTCCGTTTGATCCGGTGGCCGGAGCGGGTGATCCCCGCTCCGGGCCAACCCCTCTTTTTTGCGGCGCCGAACCCCCGGCCCGCACGACATAGGTAGTAGTTGAGATGAGTAACACAGTGAACAACCCGAAAACCCGTGAATGGCAGGAGCTGAGCCGCGCCCACCACCTGGCGCCGTTCACTGACTACAAGCAGCTGCATGAAAATGGGCCGCGCATCATCACCAAGGCCGAAGGCGTTCACCTGTGGGACAGCGAGGGCAACAAGATCCTCGACGGCATGGCCGGTCTCTGGTGCGTGGCCATCGGTTACGGCCGCGAGGAACTGGTCGAGGCCGCCAGCAAGCAGATGCGCGAGCTGCCGTTCTACAACACCTTCTTCATGACCGCTCACCCACCGGTACTGGAGCTGGCCAAGGCCATTTCCGACGTGGCGCCGGAAGGCATGAACCATGTGTTCTTCACCGGTTCCGGTTCCGAAGGCAACGACACCATGCTGCGCATGGTCCGCCACTACTGGGACCTCAAGGGCAAGCCGGCGAAGAAGGTCATCATCGGCCGCATCAACGGCTACCACGGCTCCACCGTTGCAGGCACCAGCCTGGGCGGCATGGCCGGCATGCACAAGCAGGGCGACCTGCCGATTCCGGGCATCGTGCACATCCCGCAGCCGTACTGGTTCGGTGAGGGTGGCGACATGACCCCGGACGAGTTCGGCATCTGGGCCGCCGATCAGCTGGAAAAGAAAATTCTCGAAGTCGGCGAAGACAAGGTCGCCGCCTTCATCGCCGAGCCGATCCAGGGCGCCGGCGGCGTGATCATCCCGCCGGACACCTACTGGCCGCGCATCCGCGAGATCCTCGCCAAGTACGACATCCTGTTCGTGGCTGACGAAGTGATCTGTGGTTTCGGTCGTACCGGCGAGTGGTTCGGCAGCGATTACTACGGCAACAAGCCGGACCTGATGACCATCGCCAAGGGCCTGACCTCCGGTTACGTGCCGATGGGCGGCCTGATCGTCAGCGACAAGGTGTTCCAGGTGATCAACGAGGGTGGCGATTTCAACCACGGCTTCACCTACTCCGGTCACCCGGTGGCGGCGGCGGTGGGTCTGGAAAACCTGCGCATCCTCAAGGAAGAAAAGATCATCGAGCGGGTCAAGAACGAAACGGCACCGTACTTGCAAGCACGTTTGCGTGAACTGGCTGATCACCCGCTGGTGGGTGAAGTTCGTGGCGTGGGCATGCTCGGTGCCATCGAACTGGTGAAGAACAAGGCGACTCGCGAGCGTTACCCGAGCGACAAGGCTGCCGGCATGACCTGCCGCGGCTACTGCTTCAGTAACGGTCTGATCATGCGCGCCGTTGGCGACACCATGATCATTGCTCCGCCGCTGGTCATTACCAAGCAAGAAATCGATGAGCTGGTGGAGAAAGCACGCATGTGCCTCGACCTGGCCTATCGTGATCTGCAGGGTTGAGCCCCAGGCTAGACCTTGCGAGACTCTGCGCCAGTGCGTTGGCCAGGCTCACCGGGAGGTGCCGCAGCTAGGCTGCGCGCCTTCCGGATTAATCAAAAAACAATTGGAGCTCTACGCATGAAGAAGATGATTGGCAAGACCGCCCTCGCTCTTTCCGTCGCTGCCGCCCTGGTTGGCGCCGCCCAGGCGGAAGACAAGGTTGTACATGTGTACAACTGGTCGGACTACATCGCTGAAGACACCGTGGCCAACTTCGAGAAGGCCAGCGGCATCAAAGTGGTTTATGACGTCTTCGACTCCAATGAAACCCTCGAAGCCAAGATGCTCACCGGCCAGTCCGGCTATGACGTCGTGGTTCCGTCCAACCAGTTCCTCGCCAAGCAGATCAAGGCGGGCGTGTTCCAGAAACTGGACAAGTCCAAGCTGCCGAACTGGAAGCATCTCGATCCGAATCTGATGAAGTCGCTGGAAACTGCCGATCCGGGCAACCAGTACGCCTTCCCCTACCTGTGGGGCACCACCGGCATCGGCTACAACCCGGACAAGGTCAAGGCTGCCCTGGGTGTCGACACCATCGACTCCTGGGAAACCGTGTTCAAGCCGGAAAACATGGCCAAGCTGAAGGAGTGTGGCGTGTCCATGCTCGATGCGCCGCAGGAAATCATGGCCGCTGCCCTGCACTACCAGGGTCTGAACCCGAACCCGACCAACCCGGCGGACGTGGCCAAGGCTGAAGAAGTGCTGATGAAGGTGCGTCCGTACATCACCTACTTCCACAGCTCCAAGTACATCTCCGACCTGGCCAACGGCAACATCTGCGTGGCTGTCGGCTGGTCCGGCGACGTGTTCCAGGCCCAGTCTCGTGCCGAGGAAGCCAAGAACGGCGTGAAAGTCGCCTACACCATCCCGAAAGAAGGCGCTGCCGCGTTCTTCGACATGATGGCGATTCCGGCGGATTCGAAGAATGGCGATGCCGCTCATGCCTTCCTCAACTACATCCTGACCCCGGAAGTGATCGCACCGGTTTCCGACTACGTGGCCTATCCGAACGGCAACGCCACCGCCACGCCGCTGGTGTCGGAAGAGATCCGTACCAACCCGGGCATCTACCCGACGGCCGAAGCCAGCTCCAAGCTCTACACCTTTGCCGAGCAGTCGCCGAAGGTGCAGCGTGCGATGACTCGCAGCTGGACCAAGATCAAGTCCGGCAAGTAACAGCGTGACCCGGTTGCCGGCCTGCTGAGCCGGTCGGCAACCTCCGAATGCGTGACCGCGCGGGCCTTGTCCGGCGCGGTTGGCCAGCAGCACTGGCCAGGCGGGCATCACCTGCTGTGAGGGCGCACTGCGCCCGCCAGGAACCGCCAGATTTTGATGGAGCAAGCCGGCGACACAAGCCTGTCGCCATCCCCGTGTGGGGGAGGGGGGATGTGTCTGGCAACGTGCCGGACACGGTCTTCCAAAGGTATCGACGCGGCGGCCTTCCCGGATAGGGGGCCCCGCCGGACAAAACACCAAGGGTCGCGGGCGGCCCTCAACGACAAAAGGCGCGGCTTTCTCGGCCAGCGCACAGTGGGAGTTTGGTAATGGCAATAGCCTCCGGTGCTTACAAGAAAGCCCTCACCGGCGACCAGCAGCCTAAAGAGGTGCTGGTAAAAATCGACCGGGTGACCAAGAAGTTCGACGAGACGGCGGCAGTGGACTCGGTGTCCCTGTCCATCAACAAGGGCGAGATCTTCGCCCTGCTCGGCGGCTCTGGTTCGGGTAAGTCGACTCTGTTGCGCATGCTGGCCGGTTTCGAGCGGCCGACCGAAGGTCGCATCTATCTGGATGGCCAGGACATCACCGATCTGCCGCCCTATGAGCGGCCGATCAACATGATGTTCCAGTCCTACGCGCTGTTCCCGCACATGAGCGTGGAGCAGAACATCGCCTTCGGCCTCAAGCAGGATGGCCTGCCCAAGGACGAGATCGACAAGCGCGTGGCCGAGATGCTCAAGCTGGTGCACATGACCCAGTACGCCCGGCGCAAGCCGCACCAACTGTCCGGTGGTCAGCGCCAGCGCGTGGCCCTGGCCCGCTCCCTGGCCAAGCGTCCCAAGCTGCTGCTGCTCGACGAGCCGATGGGTGCACTGGACAAGAAACTGCGTTCGCAGATGCAGCTGGAACTGGTGGAAATCATCGAGCGCGTCGGCGTGACCTGCGTGATGGTGACCCACGACCAGGAAGAGGCCATGACCATGGCCGAGCGCATCGCCATCATGCACCTGGGCTGCATCGAGCAGATCGGCAGCCCGGTGGACATCTACGAAACCCCGATCAACCGCCTGGTGTGCGAGTTCATCGGCAGCGTCAACCTGTTCGAGGGCGAAGTGGTCCAGGACATGGAAGACCACGCGGTGATTGCCTGCCCGCAGCTGGAGCGCCCGATCTACGTCGGCCACGGCGTCAGCACCTCGCTGGAAGACAAGCGCGTGACCTACGCCCTGCGTCCGGAAAAGCTCTGGGTGACCACCGAGCAGCCGGCTGATGACAGCAACTGGTCGGTGGGCAAGGTGCACGACATCGCCTACCTCGGCGGCCATTCGGTGTTCTACATCGAGCTGCCCAGCGGCATGGTGGTGCAGGCGGTGATGACCAACGCCGAGCGCCGTGGCACCCGGCCGACCTGGGGTGACCAGGTCTTCGTGCACTGGGAAAACGACAGCGGAGTGGTACTGCGGTCATGAGCAAACGTACCCTGAAACGCCTCCTGCCGAGGGGGCGGCACTTCGTCATCGGAGTGCCATTCTTCTGGCTGTTCCTGTTCTTCATGCTGCCGTTCTTCATCGTTCTGAAGATCAGCTTTGCCGAAGCAGACGTGGCCATCCCGCCCTACACCGAAGTCTGGACCTGGGTCGACAACCAGATCTCGCTGGTGCTCAACCTGGGCAACTACCTGCTGCTGACCGAGGACGACCTCTATGTGTCGGCCTATCTCGGTTCGCTGAAGATGGCGGCGATCAGCACCCTGCTGTGCCTCCTGATCGGCTACCCGATGGCCTATGCCATCGCCCGTGCCGACAAGGAAATGCAGACGGTCTTCGTGCTGCTGATCATGATGCCGACCTGGACCGCGATCCTCATCCGCGTCTACGCCTGGATGGGCATCCTCAGTACCAACGGTCTGCTCAACGGCTTCCTCATGCACCTGGGCCTGATCAGCGAGCCGCTGCAGATCCTCAACACCAACGTCGCGGTGTACATCGGTATCGTCTACTCGTACCTGCCGTTCATGGTGCTGCCGCTGTTCGCCAACCTGGTCAAGCATGACCTGACCCTGCTGGAGGCCGCGGCCGACCTGGGTTGCCGCAATATCTCGGCGTTCTGGAAGATCACCGTGCCGCTGTCGAAGAACGGCATCGTCGCCGGCAGCATGCTGGTGTTCATTCCGGCGGTGGGTGAGTTCGTGATTCCGGAACTGCTCGGCGGCCCGGAGACCCTGATGATCGGCAAGGTGCTGTGGCAGGAGTTCTTCAACAACCGCGACTGGCCGGTGGCGTCCGCTCTGGCGGTGATCATGCTGGCCATCCTCATGGTGCCGATCATCTGGTTCAACCGTAACCAAGCGAAAGAGCTGGAGGGCAAGGTATGAAGCGCTTCAGTTTCTCCACCATCATGCTCTGGGTCGGCCTGCTGTTCATCTACCTGCCGATGGTCATCCTGGTCATCTACTCGTTCAACGGCTCCAAGCTGGTGACCGTGTGGGGCGGCTGGTCGGTGAAGTGGTATGCCGGCCTGCTCGACAACAGCCAGTTGATGGGCGCCGTGATGCGCTCGATCGAGATCGCCCTGTACACCGCCGTGGCGGCGGTGGCGCTGGGCACCCTGGCCGCCTTCGTGCTGACCCGCATCCCGCGCTTCAAGGGCCGCACCCTGTTCGGTGGCCTGGTCACCGCGCCGCTGGTCATGCCCGAGGTGATCACCGGTCTGTCGCTGTTGCTGCTGTTCGTGGCCATGGCGCAGATCATCGGCTGGCCGGCCGAGCGTGGCGTGCTGACCATCTGGATCGCCCACACCACCTTCTGCTCGGCCTACGTGGCGGTGGTGGTGAGTTCGCGCCTGCGTGAACTCGACATGTCCATCGAGGAAGCGGCCATGGACCTGGGTGCCAAGCCGTGGAAGGTGTTCTTCCTGATCACCATCCCGATGATCGCACCCTCGCTGGCAGCGGGCGGCATGATGTCCTTCGCCCTGTCGCTGGACGACCTGGTACTGGCCAGCTTCGTCTCGGGCCCGGGCTCGACCACCCTGCCGATGGAGGTGTTCTCCGCCGTGCGCATGGGCGTGAAGCCGGAGATCAACGCCGTGGCCAGCCTGGTGCTGTTGTCGGTGTCGTTGTTCACCTTCTTTGCCTGGTACTTCAGCCGCCGTGCCGAGGAGCGCCGCAAGCGCGCCATCCAGCAGGCCATGGCCGAGGAAGCGGTGTCCTGGCAGCAGAAAGCCGCCTGATCCGCCTCCTGCTCTGATCAACAACCCCGCCTGCTGGCGGGGTTGTTGTTTGTGGACATTGCATGAGGCCCCGCCCGGCGGCCTACACTGCAGGCAACCGACTCAAGGAATGCGTCCATGGCTGTGCAACCGTCCTCTGCCCCTTCCGCCAAGGGCCTCGGCCTGATTGCCTGTACCGCGCTGGTGGTGGGCAACATGATCGGCTCGGGGATTTTCCTGCTGCCGGCCTCGCTGGCGTCCTATGGCCCCATCTCCCTGGGTGGCTGGCTGCTCACCTCCTGCGGTGCGCTGGTGCTGGCGATGTTGTTCGGTCGTCTGTCGCAGCTGGTGCACAAGACCGGCGGTCCCTATGCCTACACCGAGGCGGGGTACGGCGAGTTCGCCGGCTTCCTCATCGCCTGGGGCTACTGGATCACTCTGTGGACCGGTAATGCGGCGGTGGCCGTGGCGCTGGCTGGCTATGTCGGCTTTCTGGTGCCGGCCATTGGCGAATCCTCCGGCTACAGCCTGCTCACCGCGCTGGCGGCCATCTGGCTGCTGACCCTGATCAATGTGCGCGGGGTGAAGGAGGCCGGTGCCGTGCAGGTGCTGACCACCGTGCTCAAGCTGGTGCCGCTGCTGCTGATCGGCGTGCTGGGCTGGTGGTGGGTGGAGCCGGGCAATTTCGCGGTGATCAACCGCAGCGGCCAGTCCGACCTGGCGGCGATCTCGGCGGCCGCAGCGGTTACGCTGTGGGCCTTCCTTGGCCTGGAGTCGGCCACGGTGCCGGCCGGTGAGGTGGTCGACCCGGTCCGCACCATTCCGCGGGCGACTATCTTTGGCGTGCTGCTGGCGGCCTGTGTGTACATGGCGGTGTCGGCGGTGACCATGGGCGTGTTGCCGGCCGAACAGCTGAGTGCGTCGAGTGCGCCGCTGGCCGACGTGGCGCGCCTGATGTGGGGCGAAATCGGCGGTGTGCTGGTGGCGGTGGGGGCGGTGATCGCCACCTTTGGCACCCTCAACGGCTTCACCCTGCTGACCGGCCAGGTGCCTTATGGCGCGGCGCTGGACCGCGTTTTTCCGCACAGTCTGGGCCACCTGTCGCGCTTCGGCACGCCGGCCAACGCGCTGGTATTTTCCAACCTGCTGGCGTCGATTCTGGTGGTGATGAATTTCGCCCACGGTCTGGTGGGGGCCTTCAACGCCATCATCCTGCTGGCGGTGATGGCCAGCCTGGTGCCCTATGCCTTCTGCGCACTGGCCGAGCTGATGATCCGCCTCAAGGGCGCGGAAGGCCTGCGTGGTGCGGCGCTGCTCAAGGTCAGCGTGCTGGGCGGGCTGGGCTTTCTCTACAGCGGCTGGGCCATCTACGGCGCCGGTGCCGAGACGGTGTATCTCGGCACCCTGCTACTGCTGGCCGGCATCCCGGTGCATGTGTGGATCAAGTGGGGCAACGACCGCGCCGACCGCCGCGCTACTCGCCCGTGAGGCTGCCCAGCAGGCGGTAGTAGAAGCCGGCCGCGTTGGCCAGGGTGGTGATGGCCACCCGCTCGTTGTCGCCGTGCATGCGCGCCAGATCGCCCGGCTCCATCAGCAGCGGGCTGAAGCGGAAGATGTTGTCCGACAGCCCTTCGTAGCTGCGCGAATCGGTGCCGCCGACCGTGAGGTTGGGCGCCACCAGGGTATTGCCGAAGCTTTGCCGGATCACTTCAGCGAACTGCTGGAAAGCGGCGCCCTGTGCATCCGAAACCTTTGACGCTTCCCGGCCGCCGGGCATTGCCTGCACGGTCACCAGCGGGTCGTTCACGGCCTCGCGCAGGTGGGCGAGAACGCTGTCGATGCTGTCACGCGGGTGCAGGCGCAGGTTGAGAATGGCGCGCGCCTCGGACGGCAATACGTTCTCCTTTACGCCGCTGCGCAGCAGCGTCGGCGCCAGGGTGGTCTGCAGCTGGGCCGCGCCGGCTGGGGTGACGCTCATCTGCTGCTCCACCAGTGGCGCAAACAGCCACAGGTTGGCGAACACCATCCGATAGCCGAACGACTGGGCGGGGCTGACGCTGTCCAGCAGCTGCCGCGTCGGACCCTCCAGGTCGCGGGCGAAGGGCGCGGCGGCGATGCGTTGCAGGGCCTGGCTCAGGCGTCCCACGGCGGTTTCGGCGAAGGGTTGCGGCTGCGAGCTGTGCCCGCCCTGCGCCTTGGCTTTTAGCAGCACACTGAGGTAGCCCTTTTCGGCGATACCGACGACGGCCACATCCTGGCTGACGCCCGGTACCTGGCCGCGCACGATAAAGCCGCCTTCGTCGTTGACCCAGGCCAGTCGCTGGCCTTGTGCCTTGAGCTGAGCCGCCAGGCGGCGGTTGCCCGAACCGCCGATCTCTTCGTCATGACCGAAGGCCAGCAGCACGTCGCGCGGCGGCGTGAACCCCTGCGCGAGCAGGGCCTCGCAGGCTTCCAGCATGGCGACCAGCGAGCCCTTGGTGTCGATGGCGCCACGGCCCCAGACATAGCCGTCGGCGATGACCCCGGCGAAGGGCGGGTGAGTCCACTGCGACTCGCTGCCCGGCACCACCGGCACCACGTCCTGGTGGGCCATCAGCAGCACGGCCGGCAGCTGGCGGTTCTGCCCCGGCCAGCGCAGCAGCAGGCTCTGGCTGCCGGTCTCTTCCATCTGCAACTGCTGGCTGACGCGCGGGTAGCGCTCGGCCAGCCACTGACGCAGGCCGGCAAAGGCGGCCTGACTGGCTTCCAGTTGGGCTGCCGGCGCGCCGATCTGGTGGGAGATGGTCGGCAGGCGAATGGCGGCGGCCAGGCTCTCGGCGGCGCGCTGGGCATCGATCGCCGCCGGCAGCTGAACGTTGTCGCGGTTCAGCTGGGCTTCTGGCAGCAGCAGGGTGCGGCCGACCAGCACGCAGACGAGGATCAGCAGGGCCGTCAGCAGCATCAGTAACAGGCGTTTCATGGCATTTCTCAGGGCAGCAGCAGGCGCCCGTGGGCGCCTGCTGGTTGTTTAGCGGGCAGGTTGCAGGGTCAGTTCGCTACGGCTGTGGCGGGCCACGTCGGCTTCGGCGTTGTGCATCGGCTGGTACTCGCCGCGGGCATAGGCTTCGGCCTGGTCGCGGTTGTGCGCATCGAAGAGCACGCCGCTTTGCCCTACCGGGTTGATGCCCAGGCTGCGACTGGCGTCCGCGAGGTCGATCAGGCGCCGGGTCGAGGGGCCGTAGACCACGCTCCAGGGCGCCGGGCCCACCTTGTGCGAGAGGTTGTTCGGCGTTTCATGGCCGCCCGGCACGGGCATCGGGCCGACATTGAACACCTTGTCCAGCGGCGGCTGCAGGCCCAGCGGATGGCCGTGGGTGAGGTTGTGCGCCTTGCCCCACTGCCACTGGCTGCGGTCGGCACCCAGCACCGTATCCAGATGCGCGAGGCTGGCCTGCCAGGCGCGCTTGATGATGGCGGGGCGGTCTTCGCGGGCGCTGCTGTCGCGTTGATCCCACCAGGGTGACTGTGCATCGGCGGCCAGGCGGGGCAGGGCGCTGTCGAGTACGCGGGTGTAGAGCAGGTTGTCGAAGAAGGCATCGCCCAGTTCGTCGTGCATGGCCTCGCGCGCCAGTTGGTAGACCAGCTGGTTGAACAGCGTCGCGGGGCGCGAGTCGAGGCGGTGATCGCCATCCCAGGCAGCCAGCTCCTCGATCAGCGCCTGTTCGTCCGGTGTGCCAGCGGCGGCGCGCAGATCGCCCAGCAGCGGCGTCAGCAGGCGCTTGGCATAGCCGCTGCCGTTATCCAGCTGCAGGGCCTGACTGTTGTTCAGGTCCCAGCGGACGTCTGGTTTGGCCAGTTGGTCGTCAAGCTGACGGGCGCGGTCGGCCAGGTTGTAGTAGCCGGGGATGGCGATACCGCTGGCCGGGGTCGGCTGATGATTGGCCGAGACGATGTAGCCGCGTGGCGGATTGAGTTCCTGCGGGTTGGCGCTGAAGGGGTAGTAACCCGGCTTGTCGGCCTCGCCGCTGGCGCCGTCGAGGATGAAGTTCGGGTTCACTCCGGCCGGTCGTTGCGGCAGCTTGGCGGCGGCCCACCAGGCGATGTCGCCGGCGGCATTGGCCCAGACCACGTTGAGGCCTGGGGCCTCGATCTTCTCGGCCGCGGCGGCGGCCTTGGCGGCGGTGTCGGCCCGGTTGAGCTGGTAGAAGGCGTCGAGAATCGGGTTCTCGGTTTCCAGGAAGGCCCACCACAGGGCAATCGGCGTCTGCCCCTTGGGCGTGGGCAGGGCGTCGTTGATCAGCGGGCCGTGGGGCGAGCGGCGCAGGGTCAGCTTCACATCGGCTTCGCCCTTGACCTTGATGATCTCCTCGCTGTGTTCGAGGTTCACCCACTGGCCCTGGTACCAGACCTGATCGGGGTTGTCCGGGTTGACCTTCTCGGCAATCAGGTCGAGGTCGTCGTTCTGGAACATGGTGATGCTCCAGGCGAACTGATCGTTGAAGCCCAGCGAGGCGGTCGGGTTGAGGGCCTGGAAATGGCCATAGAGTTTGAAGTCCGGCGCCTCCAGCTGGGCCTCGTACCACACCGCCGGGTTGGCGAAGCGGATATGCGGGTCGCCCGCCAGCAGTGGTTTGCCGCTGGCCGTGCGGCTGCCGGCCACGGCCCAGGCATTGCTGCCCTCGAACTGCGGCAGGCCGGCGGCGCTCAGCGCCTCATGGCTGAGCTGGGCCAGGCTGCTCAGGTCGCGCCAGTCTGCGGCGGCCAGCGGCTGGCTGAGCACGCCCTCGGGGTGCCAGTCGAGGTCGAAGACCTTCAGGTAGTCGGCGCCCAGCTGGTCGCGGATCTGCGTCAGCACCGGCTCGGTGCGGAAGGCGGCGGCGAAGCTGTAGGCCATGTAACCGGCCACGGCCATGGTGTCTTCGGCGGTAAAGGGGCGCTTGGGAATGCCGAGGATGTCGAACTCCAGCGGCGCCGGGTGGCTGGCCTGGTACTGGTTGATGCCGTCCAGATAGGCCTGCAGGGCCTGAACCGGCGGGCTGTTGGGGTCGACCTTGGCCACATAGCGGCGGGCATGCTCGCGCAGGCGCAGGGTGCGGAACAGGCGGTCGGTGTCGACCAGCTTGCTGCCCAGTACCTCGGCCAGTTCGCCATTGGCCAGGCGGCGGATCATCTCCATCTGGAACAGGCGGTCCTGGGCATGCACGTAACCCAGGGCGCGGTACATATCGGCCTGATTCTGCGCGCGGATATGCGGCACGCCGCGCTCGTCGTAGCGCACGCTGACCGGCGCCTGCAGCTGGCTGAGCGTCTGCTCGCCCTCGCGCTGGGGTTGCTTGCTCTGCAGATACCAGGCGCCACCGGCGGTGGTGGCGGCAATGGCGATGGCCAGGACGGACAGCGTGCGTTTCATCGGGATGCGCCTTGTCGATTTTTATTGTGCCGCGATTGTGCGGGTTGGTCGTGGTGCTGGCATTGACATTAAAAACGCAAAAGCAAGATATTTGGTCAATTCACAAGGAAGCCGCCATGCTCGACGACGTCGCCGGCCTGACTCATTCCGGCGTGCTGCGCCGGCTGCTTTACGAGGGGCTGGAAAGCCTCGGTCTGGACCCGGTGCAGATCTACCGGCAGGCCTACCCGCACCTGCCCCTGTCGCCGCCGAACAGCCAGGAGCGGCGCCCGCACGACATGGCGCCGTACTTCTGGCAGGCCCTGCCGGCGCTGAGCGGCGATGCCGATATCGGCCTGCACCTCGGCGAGGTGATGCGTCCGCGCCCGCTGGATGTGGTCAGCTACCTGCAGCAGGCCAGCCGCGACCTGCAGGAAGCGCTGGAGGTGTTCGTGCGCTACCAGCACATCATTTCCGGAGGCTTTGCCGCCGGCCTGCGAGTGGAAGGCGACAGCGCGGTGCTGATCCTGGATCTGGACTACCTCGGTCATGGCTCCCTGCGTCAGCAGATGGAGTGCCTGGCGCTGCTGTTCTGCAAGCACCTGCAGCAGTTGTGCGAGGGGCAGTTCCAGCTCACGGCGGTGACCTTTCGTCATGCCGCGCCGGCCCGCACGGCCGAGCACCGCCGGCTGTTCGGTCTGCTGCCGCAGTTTGCGGCCAGCCACGATGCCCTGTGGTTTCCCGCGGCATTGCTCAGCCGGCCGTCGCGCAATGCCGCGCCGGCGATCTTCGCGGTGCTGCGCGCCCATGCCGATGCGCAGCTGGCCGAACTGCAGGGCAATACCCTGCGCAACCGCGTGCTGTACTGGCTGGCCTGCCAGCTGGGTGAGGGCGAATGCAGCCTGGCCGCCTGTGCCGCGGCGCTGGGGCAGGAGCGCGTGGCCTTGCAGCGCAGCCTGGCGGCACAGGGCCAGGGTTTCCGCCCGCTGCTCGACGAGGTGCGCCGGCAGCGCGCCCAGCAACTGCTGCTGCAGGGCCTGAGCATTCGCGAGGTGGCGCGGGGCTGTGGTTTCGTCGAGCTGTCGCCGTTTTACCGGGCCTTTCGCCGCTGGTGGGGCTGCACCCCGCAACAACTGCAGCGCCAGCATGCGCCTAGCTGACGCGCGCCGGCCAATCTGTGGCACCCTGTCGCAGAGCTGCCCTGTGTAAGATCGGTGCGCGCCTTCATCTATTGGTCATAATGTCGGGTTATACCTGCCACGCTGCGCCCATATCGTCTGGGCTCTGGAGTTCGCCGTGAGTTTCACCCCCGCCAACCGCCTGTTTCCTGCCACCCGCCTGCGCCGCAACCGGCGTGACGATTTCTCCCGCCGCCTGGTGCGCGAGAACCGCCTGAGCGTGGATGACCTGATCCTGCCGGTATTCGTCCTCGACGGTGAAAACCGCCGCGAAGCCGTGCCGTCGATGCCGGGCGTGGAGCGGCTGTCCATCGACCTGCTGCTGCAGGAGGCCGAGGAGCTGGTGGCGCTGGGCATTCCGGCGCTGGCGCTGTTCCCGGTGACGCCGCTGGAGAAGAAGTCGCTGGACGCCAGCGAGGCGTGGAACCCGGACGGCATCGCCCAGCGCGCGACCCGTGCGCTGCGCGCCCGTTTCCCCGAGCTGGGCATCATCACCGACGTGGCGCTGGACCCGTTCACCACCCACGGACAGGACGGCATCATCGACGAGAACGGCTATGTGCTGAACGACATCACCGTCGATGCGCTGGTCAAGCAGGCGCTGTCCCATGCCGAGGCCGGCGCCCAGGTGGTGGCCCCCTCGGACATGATGGACGGCCGCGTGCAGGCGATCCGTGAGGCGCTGGAGCTGGCCGATCACGTCAACGTGCGCATCATGGCCTACTCGGCCAAGTACGCCAGCGCCTACTACGGCCCGTTCCGCGATGCGGTCGGCTCGGCCGGCAACCTCGGCAAGGGCAACAAGCTCGGTTACCAGATGGACCCGGCCAACGGCAACGAGGCGCTGCACGAAGTGGCCGCCGACCTCGCCGAGGGCGCCGACATGGTCATGGTCAAGCCGGGCATGCCCTACCTGGACATTCTCTGGCGGGTCAAAGAGGAATTCCGCGTGCCGACCATGGTCTATCAGGTCAGCGGTGAGTACGCGATGCACATGGCCGCCATCCAGAATGGCTGGCTCAGCGAAGCGGTGATCCTCGAATCGCTGCTGGCTTTCAAGCGCGCGGGTGCCGATGGCATCCTTACCTATTTCGCCAAGCGCGCGGCGCAATTATTGAAAAACGGGTGAGCATCACCCCACGGGAACACCGATGAATACCGAAGGACTCAAGGAAGTGGAACTGTCGACCGCCGAGGTGCAGGAGCCTGTCGCTCTGCCGGAAGCGCCCGTCGTGGAGGCCGTGCCGGAGCCGGTGGCGGCGCCGCTGGTGACCAATCTGGACGACAGCAGCCTGTATATCCACCGCGAGATTTCCCAGCTGAAGTTCAACATCCGCGTGCTGGAGCAGGCGCTGGACGAGTCGCATCCGTTGCTGGAGCGTCTGAAGTTCCTGCTGATCTTCTCCAGCAACCTGGATGAGTTCTTCGAGATTCGCGTGGCCGGGCTGAAAAAGCAGATCACCTTCGCCCGCGAGCAGGCCGGCGCCGATGGCCTACAGCCGCACCAGGCGCTGGCGCGCATCAGCGAGCTGGTGCATGTGCAGGTAGAGCGCCAGTACGCCATCCTCAACGATGTGCTGCTGCCGGCACTGGCCAAGCACAACGTCAACTTCCTGCGCCGGCGCAACTGGTCGGCCAAGATCAAGGCCTGGGTGCGTCGTTACTTCCGTGACGAGATCGCGCCGATCATGACGCCGATCGGCCTCGACCCGACCCACCCGTTCCCGCTGCTGGTGAACAAGAGTCTGAACTTCATCGTCGAGCTGGAGGGCGTGGATGCTTTCGGCCGCGATTCCGGTCTGGCGATTCTCCCGGCGCCGCGTCTGCTGCCGCGGGTGATCCGCATCCCGGAAGAGGTCGGTGGTCCCGGCGACAACTTCGTGTTCCTCTCCTCGATGATTCATGCCCATGCCGACGACCTGTTCCAGGGCATGAAGGTCAAGGGCTGCTACCAGTTCCGCCTGACCCGTAACGCCGACCTGTCGGTGGATGCCGAGGACGTGGAAGACCTGGCGCGCGCGCTGCGCGGCGAGCTGTTCAGCCGTCGCTACGGCGATGCGGTGCGCCTGGAGGTGGTCGACACCTGCCCGAAACACCTGTCGGACTACCTGCTCAAGCAGTTCAACCTGTCTGAGAGCGAGCTGTATCAGGTCAATGGGCCGGTCAACCTGACCCGTCTGTTCAGCGTCACTGGCCTCGACAGCCACCCGGAGCTGCAGTTCAAGCCGCTGACACCGGTGATTCCCAAACTGCTGCAGAACAGCGAGAACATCTTCAGCGTGGTCAGCAAGCAGGACATCCTGCTGCTGCACCCGTTCGAGTCGTTCACCCCGGTGGTCGACCTGCTGCGCCAGGCGGCGAAAGACCCGCACGTGCTGGCGATCAAGCAGACCCTGTATCGCTCCGGGGCCAACTCGGAAATCGTCGATGCCCTGGTCGAGGCGGCCCGCAACGGCAAGGAAGTCACCGCGGTGATTGAGCTGCGCGCGCGCTTCGACGAGGAATCCAACCTGGCCCTGGCCAGCCGCCTGCAGGCTGCCGGTGCGGTGGTGATCTATGGCGTGGTCGGCTTCAAGACCCACGCCAAAATGATGCTGATCCTGCGCCGCGAGAACGGCGAGATCACCCGCTACGCGCACCTGGGCACCGGCAACTACCACGCCGGCAACGCCCGTCTGTACACCGACTACAGCCTGCTGACCTCCGATGATGCGCTGTGCGAGGACGTCGCCAAGCTGTTCAGCCAGCTGATCGGCATGGGCAAGACCCTGCGCATGAAGAAGCTGCTGCATGCGCCCTTCACGCTGAAGAAGACCCTGCTCGACATGATCGCCAAGGAAACGGCCGTAGCGGCCGAGGGCAAGCCGGCGCACATCATGGCCAAGTTCAATTCGCTGACCGATGCCAAGATCATCCGCGCGCTGTACAAGGCCAGCCAGGCCGGGGTGCGCATCGATCTGGTGGTGCGTGGCATGTGCTGCCTGCGTCCGGGCGTGCCGGGGGTGTCGCACAACATCCATGTGCGCTCGATCATCGGCCGCTTCCTCGAGCACACGCGGGTGTTTTATTTCCTCAATGAGGGTGAGGAAAAGATCTACCTGTCGAGTGCCGACTGGATGGAGCGCAACCTCGACAAGCGCGTGGAGACCTGTTTCCCGGTGGAAGGCAAGAAACTGCTGACGCGGGTGAAGAAGGA
>CALMID010000407.1 GCA_937863915.1 uncultured Pseudomonas sp. | reverse complement strand
CAATCACCGCCTACGATGTCGCATTCTCCTACCGCACCCTCCTGCATCAGGGCCACCCGCTGTATCGCACCAGCTTGCAGGAAGTGGCCCGGGTCGACATCCTCAACCGCCTGAAGATCCGCTTCGTGTTCAAGCGCAGCGGTAACCCGCTGCTGATCCTGCGCCTGGGCGAGCTGCCGGTGCTGCCGCAGCACTACTGGCAGGGCCGTGACTTCACCGCCACCACTTACACGCCACCACTGGGCAGTGGGCCTTACCGAATCACGCAGGTGGTGCCGGGCAAGCGCCTGGTGTTCGAGAAGGTCGAGGACTGGTGGGGCAAGAGCCTGCCGGTCAATCGCGGCAAGTACAATTTCCAGCGTGCCGAAGTCGAGTTCTACCGCGACAGCGACATCGCCTTCGAGGCCTTCAAGGCCGGCGAATTCGACTTTTATATCGATAATCAGGCCAAGAACTGGGCCACCAACTACCGCTTTCCAGCTGTGTTGCGCGGCGATGTGATCCGCGCCGAAATTCCCCACCAGATTCCCACCCAAACCCAGGCGCTGTTCTTCAATACCCGCCGCGGACAGTTTCACGACCGTGATGTGCGCCAGGCACTGGCCATGCTGTTCGACTTCCAGTGGACCAACCAGGCCCTTTTCAATGGCGCTTACAAACGCGCCGAAAGCTTCTTTCCCAACAGCGTGTTCGCCAGCAACGGACTGCCAAGCAAGGCCGAGCTGAAGCTGCTCAAGCCCTATCGCAAGCAGCTGCCGGCGGCGCTGTTCAAGCAGCCCTTCAGTCTGCCGGCCACCGATGGCCACGGCCTGCCACGCGACACCCTGCGTCAGGCCATGCAACTGCTCAACCAGGCCGGCTGGCAGTTGCAGGGCAACCGCCTGGTCGACGCCAAGGGCAATCCCTTCAACTTCGAGATACTGCTGGTCAACCCCGGCCTTGAGCGCATCCTCCAGCCCTATCGGCAGAATCTGCGCAGCATCGGCATCGAAACCCGCATGCGCACCGTGGATCGCGCGCAGTACAAGCAGCGCCTGGATCGCTTCGATTTCGACATTGCCCTGCTGACCCTGCCCCAGACACTCAGCCCGGGCCTTGAACAGTGGTCGTACTTCCACTCCAGCCAGGCCGCCATCAAGGGTGGCAAGAACTACGCAGGCATCCGCCACCCGGTAGTGGATCAGTTACTGGAAAAGCTGCTCGCGGCACAGAGTCGTGAGCAGCAGATCGCCGCCACCCGCGCACTGGATCGCGTGCTGCTGTGGCAGCACTACGTGATACCCAACTGGTACTCCAGCAATCATCGCCTGGCGTACCGCAGCAAGTTCGCCTTTGTCACTACCCCGCCCTACACGCTAGGCCTGCGCGCCTGGTGGCTGAAGGCTCCGGAGCTCACCCCATGACCGTTCTGTGCACCCTGCGACACTCCCTGGCCGCCCTGCTGCTCAGCCCTGCACTGGCCCTCAGTGCCGGTCAGCATGCGATTACCCTGTATGGTGAGGCGCCGAAGTACCCGGCCACCTTCAAGCATTTCGACTACGTCAATCCGGATGCCCCCAAGGGCGGCACGCTGCGCCAGGCCGGTTTCGGTGGTTTCGACAGTTTCAACCCCTTCATCAACAAGGGCGTGGCCGAGGAAAACATCGGCCTGATCTACGACACTCTGACCAAGCGCAGCCTGGATGAGCCCTTCAGCGAATATGGCCTGCTCGCCGAACGTATCGAGCGCGACCCGCAGAACCGCTGGGTGCGTTATCACCTGCGCCAGGAAGCCCGCTTCCATGACGGCCAGCCGGTCACCGCCGACGATGTGGTATTCACCTTCGAGTCGCTGATGGCCCACGGTAGCCCGCTGTACAAGACCTACTACGCCGATGTGGCCAAGGTGGTGGCAGAAAGCCCGCGCAGCGTGCGTTTTGAGTTCAAGCACGCCAACAACCGCGAGCTGCCGATGATTCTCGGCCAGCTGTCGATCCTGCCCAAGCACTGGTGGGCCGGGCGCAACTTCGCCGACGGCACCCTGGATATCCCGGTCGGCAGCGGCCCCTACCGTATCGAGCGCTTCCAGGCCGGACGCACTATCCGCTACACCCGGGTCAAGGACTGGTGGGGCGAGAACCTGCCGGTCAACCGCGGGCAGAACAACTTCGACGCCATCGAAGTCGACTACTACCGTGACAACACCGTCGCTCTCGAAGCCCTCAAGGCCGGCCAGTTCGACTTCTGGCTGGAAACCAGCGCCAAGAACTGGGCCACCGCCTACAACAGCCCGGCCGTGCGCGACGGCCGCCTGAAGAAGGACGAAATTGCCAACCACAATCCGGCCGGCATGCAGGGCTTCATCTTCAACACCCGCCGTGAGCTGTTCCAGGACGTGCGGGTGCGCGAGGCCCTGGCTTTGCTGTTCGACTTCCAGTGGGCCAACAAGAACCTGTTCAACGGCGCCTATACCCGTACCCACAGCTATTTCGACAACTCGGAGCTGGCCGCCACCGGGCTGCCGAGCCCGGAAGAACTGAAGATTCTCGAACCGCTGCGCAAGCAGTTGCCGGCCCAGCTGTTCAGCCAGCCGTTCAAGGTGCCCGAAACCGATGGCAGCGGCATCATCCGCGAACAGCAGCGGCGCGCCTATCAACTCTTGCAGGAAGCCGGCTGGAAGATTGCCAACGACCAGATGCTCGACGCCAAGGGCCAGCCGGTGGTGATCGAGTTCCTTCTGGCGCAGACCGAGTTCGAGCGGGTGCTGCTGCCCTACAAGCGCAATCTGCGCGACCTGGGCATCAACCTGGAAATCCGCCGTGTCGATGTCTCGCAGTACATCAACCGCCTGCGTTCGCGCGACTTCGACCTGATCGTCGGTGGTTTTCCGCAATCCAACTCACCGGGCAATGAACAGCGCGAATACTGGCACTCCAGCTCCGCCGATCGCCCCGGCAGCCGAAACTATATCGGCCTGAAAGATCCGGCCATCGACCAGCTGGTCGATGGGCTGATCAATGCAGAAAGCCGGGCCAGCCTGGTCCAGCATACCCGCGCCCTCGACCGCGTCCTGCTCTGGGGCCACTACGTCGTGCCCAACTGGCACATCAAGACCTGGCGTCTGGCCTACTGGGACCGCCTGCAGCACCCGGCCGTGACACCACCCTACGACTACGGCCTGATGACCTGGTGGATCAAGCCTGAGGCGGCCCCGGCAGCCAAAGGCGCGGACACGGAGCAGATCCGCTGATGCTCGCCTATATCCTGCGGCGCCTGCTGCTGATCATACCGACCCTCTTCGGCATTCTGCTGATCAACTTCATCATCATCCAGGCCGCACCCGGCGGCCCGGTAGAGCAGATGATCGCCAAGCTGGAAGGCTTCGACGCTGCCGCCGGCGGCGCCACCGGGCGTATTTCCGGCGGTGGCAGCGAGGTGGCTGCCAGCAGCTCCAGCTACCGCGGCGCCCAGGGTCTGGACCCTGAGCTGATCAAGGACATCGAGAAGCTCTACGGCTTCGACAAGCCAGCGCCCGAGCGTTTCTGGATCATGATCAGCAACTACCTCAAGCTGGACTTCGGCGAGAGCTTCTTCCGCGACGCCAAGGTCACCGACCTGATCATCGAGAAGATGCCGGTCTCGATCTCCCTGGGGTTGTGGAGCACCCTGATCATGTATCTGGTGTCCATTCCGCTGGGCGTGGCCAAGGCAGTGCGCCACGGCAGCGCCTTCGACGTGTGGACCAGCACCGCCATCGTCGTCGGTTATGCCGTACCAGCCTTCCTCTTTGCCATCCTGCTGATCGTGGTGTTTGCCGGCGGCAGCTATCTCGACTGGTTCCCCCTGCGCGGACTGACTTCGAATAACTTCGACGAGCTGAGCACCTGGGGCAAGGTCGTCGACTACTTCCACCATCTGGCGCTGCCGATCACCGCCCTGGTCATCGGCAACTTCGCCACCCTCACCCTGCTGACCAAGAACAGCTTCCTCGACGAGATCAACAAGCAGTATGTGGTCACGGCTCGCGCCAAGGGGTTGTCCGAACGCGGCGTGCTCTATGGCCACGTGTTCCGTAACGCCATGCTGCTGATCATCGCTGGCTTCCCGGCGGCCTTCATCGGCATCTTCTTCACCGGCTCGCTGCTGATCGAGGTGATCTTCTCCCTCGACGGCCTGGGCCTGCTCAGCTTCGAGGCGGCCATGAACCGCGACTATCCGGTGGTGTTCGGCACGCTGTTCATCTTCACCCTGCTGGGTCTGGTGGTGAAGCTGATCGGTGACCTCACCTACACCCTGGTCGATCCGCGTATCGACTTCGCCAGTCGGGAGGCTTGAGCATGCATCTGTCGCCTCTCAATCAACGACGCTTTGCCCGCTTCAAGGCCAACAAGCGCGGCTGGTGGTCGCTGTGGCTGTTCCTCGGGCTGTTCATCTTCAGCCTGGGCGCTGAGCTGATCGCCAACGACAAGCCGCTGGTGGTGCAGCACGATGGCCAGTGGTTCTTCCCGGTGCTCAAGCGCTACCCGGAGACGGCCTTTGGCGGTGAGTTTCCGCTGGAGGCCAACTACAAGAGCCCTTACATGCGCGAGCTGATCGCCAGCGGCGATGGCTGGATGCTCTGGCCACCGATTGCCTTCAGTTACGACAGCATCAACTACGACCTGCGCGTTCCGGCACCCGCTCCACCTTCGGCCGACAACTGGCTGGGCACCGACGACCAGGGGCGCGACGTGTTGGCCCGGGTGATCTACGGCTTTCGCATCTCGGTGCTCTTCGCCCTGACGCTGACTCTGGCAAGCTCGGTGATCGGCGTGCTGGCCGGCGCCCTGCAGGGCTACTACGGCGGCTGGGTCGACCTGACCGGGCAGCGCTTCCTCGAAGTCTGGTCGGGCCTGCCGGTGCTGTTCATGCTGATCATCCTGTCCAGCATCGTGCAGCCGAACTTCTGGTGGCT
>CALMID010000406.1 GCA_937863915.1 uncultured Pseudomonas sp. | reverse complement strand
TCAGCCAGCTGATGGGCCGCCAGCGCATGCCCGGCCTGGGCGGCCAACGCCCACCAGTGTGCGGCCTGGGCGGCATCGGCGGCTTCCTGCACATCGCCGGCCAGCAGCTGCCGGCCAACCTGATAGGCCGCCTTGCTGTCGCCTGCCTCCCCCGCCGCCTTGAGCAGGCGCAAGGCTTCGCTGCGCACGCCAAAACCCTGGCCGCGGAACAGCAGCAGATGGCCATAAAAAGACTGCGCCTCGACATGCCCAAGGGCCGCCATGCGCGCATATTGTCCCTGCATCCAGGCCCAGGCTCGCGGCTGGGCAACCAGCCAGCGCCAGGCAAACAGACGGCGTGCAACCAAGTAACCACAGACTGCCTTTAGATGCCACCAAGCCTTCATGCCGCCTCTCGATAATCGAATTCGAACACCCGCGCCACCTCGGCCGCATGCCAGGCGGCCGCAGCCAGACCATCGACCGCCCCCTGAAAACGCCCAAGGCGCACCACGCATTCGAAGAAGCCCGGGCGCGGCAAGCGGCTGGCGCCCTGGCTGATTACCAAAGCGCTGCGCAGCGGCCGCTGGGCACGCGCATCGAGAACCGCCAGGTGTTCCAGAGCCGCCGTCAGGGTCTGCATGGCCGGGGTCGGCAGCTGGAGACGCTCGACCAGCGCCCTGTAGGTCAGAAGGTGGCGCTGACGACGGGCATCATCGAGCTCATCAAGCAGTGCCTGCCAGTGCTGGCGACTGATGCGTACGCTCATGCGTCGCCCCTCCACCACGTTTCAACACGGTCACGCGCTACTGCGTTCATGCCTCTACTCCCTGTACCTCGGCGCCGTTGCAGGCTGCATGTTAACAGGCCAGAAAGCCGGCAAATGCCGCACAGCTCTCAGCCAGCCCGTGAACACAGTCTAGCTGCTCACAGAAGGGTTTTCCGCCACCACCCGCTCCGGCAACTCGGGCAACTGCTGCAGCACCAACTGCCGGGACTGGGGCTGTGCCGCATACCAGTCACGGAAGGCATCCAGCTCAGTACGCCAACGACGCAACACCCAGCCGAGCACGGCCAGGTCATCCAGCAAGCCCAGCATCAGCACCCAGTCCGGCACCGCGTCCACCGGGGTGATGAAGTACACCAGCGCAGCCATCACCGCCAACAAGGTCTGGCGATCCAGCTCACGGTACTCACCGCGCCACCAAGCCACACAAAGTGCACGAAGCAGCTTGAGGTCGTCCTGCAGTGGGCGCATACGCAGCCCGCCTTTGCTCGCCTTGCGTGTCACTGCCAGCAACAGCGCCGGCAGGCGGCCACGGGCGAGAAACGCCTGCGCCAATTGCAGGTAGCGGGAAAAATTCAGTGGTGCTGCCATGTGAGTTTTTCTCCTCCCCGCATGCCTGGCGGGCTAGCCGACGTTATCCACCGAAGCTGTGGATAAGTCTGTGAGCAGATGTTGAATGAATCGCTGCGAGCAAGGCACCACGCGGCCTCAGTACAGATCGCGCGTTTTTTGCTCAGCAACTAAATTCATTAAAAATCAATAAGTTACAAAGTCAAGAAAGACATTCAGGGACGCATCAGTGCCAGCGCTTACCGGTAACCGGAAAATGTGCATAACCGTAACACATCTGCTGACAGCGCCCCATTATGACCCTGCGGTCGGCTGTATTTACAGCCCCGCAGAAACGCCAACGCCCCGACTGGCGGGGCGTTGGTGCTACCGGGAAAGCGCGACTCAGTTCTGAGCCGGCTGATCCTTGCCTGCGTCTTTGATCGACAGCAGCTCCAGATCGAATACCAGTACCGAGTTGGCCGGAATGGCCGGACTCGGGCTCTGCGCGCCGTAAGCCAGCTCACTCGGGATGTACAGCTTGTACTTCTCGCCAACGTGCATCAGCTGCAGGCCTTCAACCCAGCCCGGAATCACGCCGTTGACCGGCAGGTCGATCGGGCTGCCACGCTGGATCGAGCTATCGAAGACGCTGCCATCGGTCAGCTTGCCTTCATAGTGCACGGTCACCACGTCGGTGGCTTTGGGCTGCGCGCCCTCGGCCTTCTGTACCACTTCGTACTGCAGACCGGACTTGGTGGTGACAACGCCTTCGCGCTTGCCGTTCTCTTCGAGGAACTTCTTGCCGGCCTTGGCCGCTTCGTCATTCAGTGCCGCCATGCGCTCTTCGGCACGCTTCTGCAGGAAGGCAAAGGCTTCGACCAGCTCTTCATCCTTCAACTGCTGCGGCTTCTTGCCGATGGCGTCTTCGATACCCTGGGCCACTGCGGCGGAATCCAGATCATCCATGCCTTCCTGAGCCAGGCTCTTGCCCATGTTCAGGCCGATGCCATAGGAGGCTTTCTGGGCCGGGGTTTTCAGCTCTACGGTGGTCTTCGAGTCGCAGCCGGCGAGAACCAGAGCGGCCAGGGCGACAGCCGCCGCCAAGCGATGTTGTTTCATGTAGCTTCCTTAGGATTGAACGCCATACGGCTCGTGCTAAACAGCACGCGAGCTTATCAGGGCACATCAGGAGGAGCTACGGAAAATGCAAAAATCCCCAGGATGATCGACTCAAACCTGAAGTAATCGACAGAAGGGAATTTAGGAGGATTGTCACTTAGGGAGGGAGGAAAAAGTGGCGCAGCGGACGGGACTCGAACCCGCGACCCCCGGCGTGACAGGCCGGTATTCTAACCGACTGAACTACCGCTGCGCGTCGGTCTCACAACAACTTGGTGGGTGATGACGGGATCGAACCGCCGACCCTCTGCTTGTAAGGCAGATGCTCTCCCGGCTGAGCTAATCACCCGTTTGCTCTCGAAGTGGGGCGAACTATACGGACGAGAGCGAACCCTGGCAAGCCTTTTCTGAAAAAAATTTTCTGTTGTTCCAAAGGCTTAGCGTTGCCTGCCGTTTTTACTGGGCTGACCGCAGGGTCAGCCCGAGCATTTACTGTCAGCAGACGCATCGCACTTGGCCAATGCTCCTCGGGGCGGAATAATGCGGGCCTTTATCAAGGGAGAGTCTTGTCGCCATGTGGTTTCGTAACCTGCTCGTATACCGTCTGACCCAGCCCCTGACCATCACTGCCGAGGAGCTGGAACAGGCCCTGGCCAGCAAGCCCGCCCGCTCCTGCGCCAGCCAGGAACTGAGCACCTACGGTTTTGTCGCCCCGTTCGGCAAAGGTGCCGACGCCCCGCTGGTACACAATGCCCAGGGATTTCTGCTGCTGGCCGCGCGCAAGGAAGAACGCATCCTGCCGGGCAGCGTGGTGCGCGATGCGCTCAAGGAAAAGGTCGACGAGATCGAAGCCGAGCAGATGCGCAAGGTCTACAAGAAGGAGCGCGATCAGCTGAAGGACGAGATCGTCCAGGCGTGCCTGCCCCGCGCCTTCGTGCGCAAGTCGGCGACCTTTGCCGCCATTGCCCCGGCCCAGGGCCTGATCCTGGTGGACTCCTCCAGCCCCAAGCGCGCCGAAGACCTGCTCTCCACCCTGCGCGAAGTGCTGGGTAGCCTGCCGGTACGCCCGCTCACAGTGAAGATGGCGCCCACCGCCACGTTCACCGACTGGCTGAAGAACCAGCGCGCCAGCAACGGCCTGACCGTGCTGGACGAGTGCGAGCTGCGCGATGTACAGGAAGACGGCGGCATCGTGCGGGTCAAGCGCCACGACCTGGCCAGCGACGAGGTGCAGCAGCATCTGAACAACGGCAAGATCGTCACCAAGCTGGCACTGGCTTGGGAAGACAAGCTGTCTCTGCTGATCGACGACAAGCTGGCACTCAAGCGCCTGCGTTTTGAAGACCTGCTGCAGGACCAGGCCGAACAGGACGGCGGCGACGATGCGCT
>CALMID010000405.1 GCA_937863915.1 uncultured Pseudomonas sp. | reverse complement strand
ATTGTAAATACGATATTGGGAGGCTGTTATGGAAGACACGCGTGAATCGGATGATCTCGACAGATGGCATGCCCTGGCTGTAGACGCTGTTGCACGGGCCGTTCAGGAAAACAAAGACCTTGGTCTTGTTCCCAAGGACCGGCGCACTGAATGGATTGACGGCGTGTTGTGTCACATTGATGGCAACACGATAACGCCAGTGCTGCCGGATAAGCCGCGCCAGGTTGCTGACGATGAACCCGCAACGGTCGTTTTCAAATTCAAATAAGCCCCGCTGTGGGTTAACCGCCTGCTGAAACCGTTACAGGGCAATCAGCCATTCCCGAGGCGCCAGGGTTCAAATTCGGTTGATTGCTTCTCTACAGGGCATGACGTCGTTACCCTGTCGCGCTGATGGCGTGAGTGCCTTGCTCTGATCTCCCTGGGTTTGCGATCACCATGATGACAATCGGAAAACTGCTGCTGGCGCTGATTCTGGGCGCGCTGACTGCCTGGGGTGCGGCGGCATTGCTGATCGCCGGCCCACAGGGGCGCCTGAGTGCCACGCTGGCCGCGTGCCTGGTTGCGCTGGGCCTGCTGGCCATTACCCGCCTGTGGTTCAGTCGCGGCCGGCTCATTGTTGCCGGTTTGCTGCTGGTGACCGCCGGAGTCTGGCTGCTGTGGTGGCAGTCCCTGGAGCCGTCCAACGATCGGCAATGGCAAAGCGATGTGGCGGTGTTGCCCTCGGCGACCGTTGAAGGCAACCGCATCACCCTGCACAACGTGCGCAATTTTCAGTATCGCAGCGAGTACGACTACAGCCCGGCGTACTACGACAAGCAGGTCGATCTGGATCAACTGGTGGGAGTCGATCTGATCGCCACCTACTGGATGGGACCGTCGATTGCTCATGTGTTTCTCAGCTTCGCCTTCGCCGATGGTCAGCACGTGGCCGTGTCCATTGAGACGCGCAAGGAAGTTGGCGAAAGCTACTCGACCATCAATGGGTTTTTCCGCCAGTACGAGCTGTATTACGTGGTGGCTGACGAGCGTGACGTCATCGGTCTGCGCACCAATCATCGGCACAATCCGCCGGAGCAGGTACATCTTTATCGTCTGCAGGGATCGCTGGAAAACGCCCGGCGGCTGTTCATGGCCTATGTCGATAGGATCAACCAGCTGCATGAACGCCCCGAGTTCTACAACACCCTGACCACCAACTGCACCACCAGCATCTGGATGAGCAGCCAGGTCAACGAGCAGCACCTGCCGTTCAGCTGGAAGCTGCTGGCCAGCGGCCATGTCCCGCAATACCTCTACGAACAGGGACGCCTGCAGGATGGCCAGCGGCCCTTCGCCGAGCTGCAGCGCGAAGCCCTGATCAATGACAAGGCCCAGGCTGCCGGGGACTCTCCTGAGTTCTCGCGCCTTATCCGCCAACCCTGAACGCACCAAGGCCAATCATGACCCGCATGCCCCGTTTTCTTGCCCTGTGGCTGCTCGCCAGCGCTGCCCTGCCCTCTACCCCGGCGGCTGCCAGCAACTCGGCGACTGATGATGCTGGCAAGCGTCCGCGCATCTGTCTGGTGTTGTCCGGCGGTGGTGCCCGCGGCGCCGCTCATGTCGGTGTGCTGAGAGTGCTGGAGGAATACCGCGTGCCGGTGCACTGCATCGCCGGTACCAGCATGGGCTCGCTGGTGGGCGCGGCCTATGCCACCGGCACCACATTGCCGGAGATGGACGTGATCCTCGGCAGTATCTCCACCGAGCTGCTGTTCAAGGAGGAGCCGCCGCGCCAGGAACTGGCCATGCGCCGCAAGCAGGACGACTACGACATCCTCTTTACGCCGGAGGTTGGTCTGAGCAATGGGCAGGTCAAGGTGGGCAAGGGCATCGTCACCGGCGTGCAGCTGGAAACCGTGCTGCGCCAGTTGAGCAAAACCAAGGGCTTCCAGCATTTCGACCGTCTGCCGATTCCTTACCGCGCGGTGGCCACCGATCTGGTTACCGGCCAGGCCGTGGTGTTCAAGGAGGGCGAGCTGGCCAACGTGATGCGCGCCAGCATGTCGGTACCGGGCGCCGTGGCGCCGGCCGAGTTCAACGGGATGATGCTGGTCGATGGCATGCTGACCAGTAACCTGCCGGTCGAGACGGCGCGGCAGATGGGCGCCGATGTGATCATCGCGGTCAACGTCGGCACCCCGCTGCTCAAGCGTGAGCAACTCAACGGCATCCTCGGCGTCACCGGGCAGATGCTCAGCATCCTTACCGAACAGAATGTGCAGGCCTCTCTGGCCAGCCTGCAGCCTCAGGACATCCTGATCTCCCCGGAACTGGGTGATTACTCCACCGGTGATTTCGACGCTCTACCGCAGATCGCTCCGCTCGGCGAGGCCGCTGCGCGCAAGATGGAACAACGTCTGCGTCAGCTCGCCCTGCCTCCGGCCGAGTACGCCGCCTTGCGCCAGCAGCAGATGAACCACGCGCCGGCAGAGCAGCTAGTGGTCGATGAAATTCGCTTCGAGAAACTCCAGCGGGTCAACCCGCAGGCCCTGGTCGGCCTGGTCGACACGCAGCCCGGCAAGCCCATTGACCAGGCGGTGCTCGACAAGGACATGCGCCGTCTTTATGGCACCGGCGATTTCGAGCATGTCAGCTACCGGGTGCTGGAAGAGGATGGCCAGCGCGTGCTGGCCATCAATGCCGCCGAAAAGACCTGGGGACCGGACTACCTGCGCTTCGGCCTGGGACTTTCCAGCGATTTCGATGGCGATTCGTCCTTCAACCTGCTCGGCAGCTATCGCCAGACCTGGCTCAACGAGCGCGGTGCCGAGTGGCGCAACGATGTGCAGATCGGCCAGACCACCAGTTGGCAGAGCGAGTGGTATCAGCCACTGAGTGCCGGCAACCCGCTTTTTGTCGCCCCGCATCTGGCCATCACCCAAGGCAGCGCCGATCTCTATGACGATGACCGGCGCATCGGTACTTACGACATGTTCTCGACCCTGGCTGGGGTCGATGTCGGCAGCCAGTTCAACCGCTACGGTGAACTGCGCCTGGGCCTGGTCACCGGCCAGGTCAGCCCCAGTCTGGACAGCGGCCCCGACTACCTGGAACCACTGGACAAGCGCCTACAGGCCGGCGCCCTCACCGCCCGCCTGCGCCTCGACCAGATCGACAGCGCCAACTTCCACCGCTCCGGCTGGCGCAGCCAGATCAATGTGTTCGACTCACAGCAGGCGCTCGGTGCGGAAGAGGAATACAGCAAGTGGTCGGGCGAGCTGACCTCGGCCATCTCCTTCGATTCGCACACCTTCAACTTCGCCCTGTTCGCCGCCGACAAGCTGGGTGACGAGCCGCTACCCAGCTACGAGAATTTCCAGTGGGGCGGATTCCTGCGTCAGTCCGGCTATGCGCCGGGCCAGTTGCTGGGTGAAGAGCTGCAGTTCGGTCGCGTCATGTACTACCACCGCATCATGCAGGGCACGGTGCTGGAAGGCGCCTACGGCGGCATTTCGATGGAAGTCGGACGCATGGGTCAGCCACTGGTGAAGAGCAACAGCGACGACTGGATTCTGTCCAACAGCCTGTTCATCGGCACCGACAGCCCGATCGGCCCGCTGTACCTGGGCTATGGCCGCGCCGACGACGGCAATAGCAGCCTCTATTTCTACCTCGGGCGGCCGTTCTGAGGCGCTGCAGTTTCGCCTGCGTCAGCCTGTCGCGCGGCAGCTCAGCGCTGCTGGCGGGCGCGGGCTCGTGCTAAGGTGATGATTCGCACTTTCAAGGAGTCGTCCATGTTGCGTCATCTGCTTGCCAGCGCCGTGCTGCTGTCGTTGTCCACTCTTACCCAGGCCCACGAGTTCAAGGCCGGCGATCTGATGATCGACCATCCCTGGGCCCGCGAGCTGCCGCCGACGTCGGCGACCAGCGCGGCTTTCTTCACCCTGCACAACCACGGCGCGCAGGAGGATCGACTGCTGGGTGCGAGCACACCGGTGGCCGGCAAGGCCGAGCTGCATACCCATATCCACATGGGCGAAGTGATGCGCATGCAGAAGATCGATTCGGCGAGCATTCCGGCCCATGGCATGACCGAGTTCGTGCCGGGTGGCAATCACGTGATGCTGTTTGACCTCAAGCAGCCGCTCAAGGCGGGCGACAGCTTCCCAATGACTCTGCAGTTCGAGAAGGCCGGCAAGGTCGAAGTGACCGTCAACGTCGAAGCGGCGCCCGCGCAGCACGAGCATCAGGGTCACTGATGATCCGGGCGGTGAGTTCCCTCACCGCCCTCTCCCTCCCGCCAGATCAGTCGCGGTCGAGCAGATGGAAACGGGGCAGCGACAGCTGCCAGCGCAGCGCGGCCAGGCGGGCAATCAGTACCACCAGCATCGAGAGGCCGGTGGCCAGCCAGTGCGTCACTCCTAGCTCCATCAGCGCAATGAATACCACCGAGCCGAGGATGCAGGCGGTGGCGTAGATTTCCTTGCGAAAGATCATCGGGATCTCGTTGCAGATCACATCACGCATCACCCCGCCGGCCACACCCGTCATCACCCCCATGATCACGGCGGTACTGTGCGGCACCTCGTGGCGCATGGCGACCTCGGTGCCGATCACGGTAAAGACCGCCAGGCCGAAGGCGTCGGCCAGCAGCAGGCCCTTGTCATGGATCGGCTGCGTCAGGCGTACCCAGACCACGGTGCCGATGGCCGCCAGCGAAGCCACCAGGATGTAAGTGTCGTTGCGAATCCAGCTCACCGGGTGGTTGTCGAGAATGACGTCACGCAGTGTGCCGCCGCCCAGGGCGGTGACAATGGCAATCACCAGCACGCCGAACAGGTCCATGGATTTGCGCCCGGCCATCAGCGCGCCGGTAATGGCGAATACCGCGACGCCAAACAGATCGGAGAGATAGAAAAGTTGTTCCATGAGTCAGCTTTACCCTAGAGGGGGGCGCGCATGGTAACAAACTCTTCCGCAGCCGTCGGATGGATGCCGATGGTTTCGTCGAAAATCCGCTTGGTGGCACCGGCCTTGATGGCGATGGCGATGCCCTGAAGGATTTCTCCGGCCTCGCCTCCGACCATGTGGCAGCCCAGCACACGGTCCGTTTCGGCATCCACCACCAGTTTCATCAGGCTGCGCTCCTGACAGTCGGTGAGCGTCAGCTTCATCGGGCGGAAACGGCTCTCAAAGATTTTCAGCGTATGACCGGCAGCCCTGGCCTGTTCCTCGGTGAGCCCCACGGTGGCCACGTTGGGCAGGCTGAATACCGCCGTGGGAATGTTCTGGTAGTCCACCGGGCGGTATTCCTCGGGCTTGAACAGGCGCCTGGCCACCGCCATGCCTTCAGCAAGGGCGACAGGCGTGAGGGCCATGCCGCCGGTCACATCGCCCAGGGCGAGAATCGATGGCGTGCTGGTTTCATAGCGTTCGTTGACCTGAATAAAGCCACGGTCATCCAGCTGGATATCGACATTTTCCAGCCCCAGGTCATCCAGCATTGGCCGGCGCCCGGTGGCGTAGAACACACAGTCGGTTGCCAGCTGGCGGCCATCATTCAGGGTGGCCAGCAGGCTGCCGTCAGCCTGGCGCTCGATCCGGCGGATATCGCTGTTGAACTGCAGGTCGAGGCCCTTCTTGCTCAGTTCCTCCTTGAGGTGCAGGCGCACGGACTGATCGAAGCCGCGCAGGAACAGCTCACCGCGATAGAGCAGCGACGTCTGGGCGCCCAGGCCCTGGAAGATCGAGGCGAACTCGACGGCGATATAGCCGCCGCCAACCACCAGTACACGCCTGGGCAGTGCCGGCAGGTAGAAGGCTTCATTGGAGGTGATGGCCAGTTCCTTGCCGGGAATATCCGGGATCTGTGGCCAGCCACCGGTGGCGATGAGGATATGCCGGGCGCGGTAGACCTGCCCCGCCACCTCGACACTGTGCTCATCGCGCAGGCGGCCGTGGCCTTCCAGCAGGGTCACACCACTGTTCAGCAGCAGGTTGCGGTAGATGCCGTTGAGGCGGTCGATCTCGCGATTCTTGTTGGCGATCAGGGTCGGCCAGTCGAACTGCCGCTCGCCCAGCGTCCAGCCAAAGCCGGCTGCCTG
>CALMID010000404.1 GCA_937863915.1 uncultured Pseudomonas sp. | reverse complement strand
TGCGTAAAATATGTCAAACAATTGAAATGATTTTCTGCACAAAGCCGATGAACGAGCAGTGCAGCCTAGGCCTCCTACTCGCCCATAACCTTGTTTTATATAGATTTAATTAATGCACTGCCGATCCGGGAGTTAATTATTCTTGACAGGTGTCGACCTAAAATAGCCATACAACCAGGGTTACCAAACCAGCATCTGCAATTCTCGTTCAACTGGAATCGCCGCCCTGGAACCCGGGGCAATATCTCGCGAGCTGCCCTGCAACGGGTTATACAGCCGACCAGCAGCCGGCAAGGGCAGCGTAACGACGCCAGGCACTTGCGACCAAAAAAGCCACAGGTTCTTTCCATCAGCACGCCGCCAAGCCATGCTCAACATGCCAGCCGGGGCATCCGCAAATGCCGGCGGCGTCAGCGGCGTGAGTCGAGCACCAGTGATTTGCAGGAAGCGCTTGAGCGCCACAAATGCAGGTTTCTCTGTGCCGTCGAGGCGCAGCAGACCGTATTTCTGATCACGCACGGTAGCCCGCGCATCCAGATCACTCAGGGCGAACAAGAAGACTTTGTCGAAATCCAGCGCACTCATCAGCGAGAGACGCTTCAGCAGAAAGTCAGCCTGACCCTGCTCTCCCATGAGAGGTTGCCACTCAACCGGCCCGGCATAGCTGGACCAGCCAAACTCAGTTGCCCAAATGCCGCCGGTACCCGCTTGGCGCAGGTACTGATTCAGCGTCGAAGCATGCTGCAGAAAGTCCATTTCCTCAGGCCGATCACCTTCCGGCGCCAGACTATAGGGGTGATAGGCCACCACACTATCGCGGCGAATATGCCCCTGATCCTTCAACGCCTGCAGCATCAGCCCGCCGCGCAAGGGCATCTGACTGTAATAGGCATAACCTCCATGAACACGCAGAGCGGCCGGATTCACTGAAGCCAACCTCACCAGACTCTGTTCCAGCAAGCGCGCATAGGCCTGAGGGTCCACCATCGGCTGCCAAAATGATGGCAGGTTAGGCTCGTTCCACACCTGCCAGGCCTTCACCGCCGGGTAGCGACTAGCCAGAAAGCCCATCCGATCCGCAAACAGCTCAGCAGAAACTGGCGGGTACTGATCACCATTGGACACGCCTACCGGAGCACTGCTGGCGAATGGCGCCGAACCCACCAGATACAG
>CALMID010000403.1 GCA_937863915.1 uncultured Pseudomonas sp. | reverse complement strand
CGCGTGCAGACCCATGCCGGCAGTGTCGCCGAAGGCCGCTTTACCGGCCTCAGCCCGACCGGGCGGCTGACCCTGCAACGCCAGGTCAGCGGCGCTGGCGGCGCCAGCTACCGGGTCAAACCCGAGGATGTGCAGCTGATCGAGCTGCTCGAACCCTGAGCACGGCTTGCGGGCGGCCCTTGAAATTGCCTGCGCCGACCCCATCTGCATGACATCCGCCGCCATCTCGCGGCCTGTCCTGCATGTGGAGTTAGATGACCATGAGTGTGGAAACTCAAAAAGAAACCCTGGGCTTCCAGACCGAGGTGAAGCAGCTGCTGCACCTGATGATCCATTCCTTGTACTCGAACAAGGAGATCTTCCTGCGCGAGCTGATTTCCAACGCCTCGGATGCCGCCGACAAGCTGCGCTTCGAGGCGCTGGCCAAGCCGGAACTGCTGGAAGGCGGTGATCCGCTGAAGATCCGTCTGTCCTTCGACAAGGACGCCAAGACCCTGACCCTGGAAGACAACGGCATCGGTATGAACCGTGCCGAAGTGATTGCTCACCTGGGCACTATCGCCAAGTCCGGCACCGCCGATTTCCTCAAGAACCTCTCCGGCGATCAGAAGAAGGACTCCAACCTGATTGGCCAGTTTGGTGTCGGCTTCTACTCCGCCTTCATCGTCGCCGAGCAGGTCGAAGTCTTCACCCGCCGCGCCGGTGAGGCCGCCAGCGCCGGTGTGCACTGGTCGAGCAAGGGCGAGGGCGACTTCGAGGTTGCCAGCATCGACAAGCCCGAGCGCGGTACTCGCATCGTGCTGCATCTCAAGGCCGGCGAGGAAGAGTTCGCCGATGGCTGGCGCCTGCGCAACATCGTCAAGAAGTACTCCGACCACATCGCTCTGCCCATCGAGCTGCCGAAAGAACATTACGGCGAAGAGAAGGACAAGCCGGCCGAGACCGAGTGGGAAACCGTCAACCGCGCCAGTGCGCTGTGGACCCGTCCGCGCACCGAGGTCAAGGACGAGGAGTATCAGGAGTTCTACAAGCACGTTGGCCACGACTTCGAGAACCCGCTGTCCTGGAGCCACAACAAGGTCGAGGGCAAGCTGGAGTACACCTCCCTGCTATACGTACCGGGCCGCGCACCCTTCGACCTGTACCAGCGTGAAGCGCCAAAAGGTTTGAAGCTGTATGTGCAGCGCGTGTTCATCATGGACCAGGCTGACCAGTTCCTGCCGTTGTATCTGCGCTTCATCAAGGGCGTGGTCGACTCCAATGATCTGTCGCTGAACGTCTCCCGCGAAATTCTGCAGTCCGGGCCGGTGATCGATTCGATGAAGTCGGCGCTGACCAAACGCGTGCTGGACATGTTGGAGAAAATGGCCAAGGACAAGCCCGAGGACTACAAGAAGTTCTGGAAGGCCTTCGGTCAGGTGCTCAAGGAAGGTCCGGCGGAAGACTTCGCCAACAAGGAGAAGATTGCCGGCCTGCTGCGCTTTGCCTCCACGGCGGGCGAAGGCGAGGAGCAGTCGGTGTCGCTGGCCGACTACCTGGGTCGCCTCAAGGACGGTCAGGACAAGATCTACTACCTCACCGGCGAGAGCTTCGCGCAGATCAAGAACAGCCCGCACCTGGAAGTGTTCCGCAAGAAAGGCATCGAAGTGCTGCTGCTCACCGACCGCATCGACGAGTGGCTGATGAGCTACCTCACCGAGTTCGATGGCAAGCAACTGGTCGACGTGGCCCGTGGTGACCTGGACCTGGGCAAGCTGGACTCCGAAGAGGACAAGAAGGCTCAGGAAGAAATCGCCAAGACCAAGGAGGGGCTGATCGAGCGCCTCAAGGGTGCGCTGGGCGAGCAGGTGGCCGAGGTTCGCGTGTCCCATCGTCTGACGGACTCGCCGGCCATCCTGGCCATCGGTGAGCAGGACCTGGGCCTGCAGATGCGTCAGATCCTTGAAGCCAGTGGGCAGAAGGTGCCGGACTCCAAGCCGATCTTCGAGATCAATCCGGGCCACCCGCTGATCGAGAAACTCGACGGTGAGCCGGACGAAGACCGCTTCGTCGACCTGTCGCACATCCTCTTCGATCAGGCCGCCCTGGCTGCCGGTGACAGCCTGAAGGACCCGGCCAGTTACGTGCGTCGGCTGAACAAGCTGCTGGTGGAGCTGTCCGCCTGACGTGATGCAAGCCGTACACAAAAGCCCGCCAAGTGCGGGCTTTTGTGCCTCTGCGGGGTGGTGCTCGAGGCGGTTTGATTGACGGCGGCGTCAAGGCCGTATTAAGTCACTGGATATCGTTGTGTGTGCAGGTATCCATGAGCTTACTCGATCAATGGTTTGTCGATTCCGCGAGCGAAGGCATGCAGGTCTTCGGTCAGCACGAACCGGCGCTGGTGCTGCTGTCGGTGCTGATCGCCGTGCTGACCTCGGCCATGGCTCTGCAACTGGCCGGCGTGGCCCGGGTGAGTCAGAACCGCTTTCATCGCCAACTGGCGATAGCCACCGGGGCAGTGGCGCTTGGCGGCGGTGTCTGGTCCATGCACTTCATCGGCATGCTGGCTTTCCAGCTATGCGCGACGGTGCGCTATGACCCGCTGATTACCCTGGCTTCGGTACTGCCCAGCCTTTTTGCGTCCTGGGTGGCGCTGAGCTTGCTGTCGCTGCGCCGGCTCAGTGCGGTCCAACTGATCGGCGGCGGTGTACTCGTTGGCGCCGGCATCGGCGCCATGCACTACAGCGGCATGGCGGCGATGCAGATGGCGCCCTTGCTGCGTTACGACCCCTGGATGTTTGCCCTGTCGATTCTGGTCGCCGTGGTGCTGGCGGTCCTGGCGTTGTGGGTGCGCTTTGGGCTGCGTGAACACTTCAGCAAAGGTCAGGCGCTGTCCCTGGCAGCCCTGGTCATGGGCCTGGCGATCAGCGGCATGCATTACACCGGCATGGCCGCCGCGCGTTTTGTCGGCATGGAGGAGTTCAGCCAGGCGCGCAGCGTCGAGGGCAGCTTCTACCTCGCCCTGGCGGTGGCAATGGCCACCCTGGCACTGAGCATGCTGGTGGCGGCGGTCAATGGTCTGTTGCGCTACCGCGACCTGTACCGGCAGATGCAGGGCAGTCAGAGCCGGATGGCGGCGGTCCTGGATACGGCGGTCGACGGCATCATCACCATCGACGAGCGCGGCCAGATACTCGCGGTCAACCCTTCGGTCGAGCGCCTGTTCGGCTGGTGCAGCGAGGAGCTGATCGGGCAGAACATCCGCATGCTGATGCCGGAACCGCATCGCAGCCAGCATGATGGCTACCTGAGCCATTTCAAGGAGAGTGGCGAGGCGCGGATCATCGGTGTCGGACGCGAGATCGAGGGCCTACACAAGGATGGCCAGCTCCTGCCGCTGCGCCTGGCTATCGGCCGCGCAGAGCTGCCCGGACAGGTCTTGTATGTCGGTTTCGTCAGCGATATCAGCCAGCGAAAGGCCATGGAGAAGGCCGTGCGCGAGAGCGAACAGCAGTACCGCTCGCTGATCGGCAATATTCCCGGTGTGGCCTTTCGCTGCCTGCTGGATGACGACTGGAGCATGCTGTTCATCAGCGACGCCGTCGCGGTGCTGACTGGCTGGCCGGCGAAGGACTTCACGGAAAGGCGTAAGTCGATCGCCGAGCTGTTCCATCCGGATGATCGCCCGCGCATTGCCGAAGAGGTTTTGCAGGCGGTGCATGCCGGTCGCAGCTATGCGATCGAGTACCGTCTCTATGACCGCCTTGGACGCGAGCACTGGATCTGGGAAAGCGGCAGTGCGGTGTGTGACGAGGCGGGCGAGCCGCGCTGGATTGACGGCGTACTGCTCGATCAGACCGAGAACAAGCTGCGTAATGCCGAGTACGAAGGCAAGGTCACCGCCATCAGCAAGGCCATGGCCCTGATCGAGTTCGACCTGGCCGGGCACATCCTTTCGATCAATGACAATGCCCTGCAGCTGTTCGGCTATGCCACCGCCAGCGAGTTGTTGGGGCAGCATCACCGCGTGCTCTGTGATCCGCAGTACGCTGCCAGCGATGAGTACGCGCAGTTCTGGACTGAGTTGCGTGCCGGGCGTTTCAGTCGTGGCGAATACCGGCGCTTCGGCAAGGCGGGGCAGGAGGTGTGGATTCAGGCCACCTACAACCCGATTCTGGATATCGACGGCCAGCCGTTCAAAGTGGTCAAGCTGGCCACCGACCTGACGCCGAGGCGGCTGATGGAGCAGGAGCTGCGGACCGCCCGTGACCATGCCGAGCAGGCGGCCGCGGCCCGCAGCAGCTTCCTGGCCAACATGAGTCACGAGATCCGCACGCCGATGAACGCGGTTATCGGCTTCACCGAGCTATTGCTGGACACTTCTCTGGATGACGCCCAGCGCCGCCATCTGCGCACGGTACAGCAGGCCTCGCGTTCGTTGCTGGGGCTGCTCAATGACATCCTCGACACGGCAAAACTGGACCGCGGCGCCATCGAACTGGAAACCCTCGACTTCTCCCTGCGCGAGCTGTGCGAGCAGGTCTGTGACACCCATCGCCTGACTGCCGAGCGCAAGGGCCTGGAGTTGCATCTGGAGTATCCCGAAGCCCTGGGCGAGCACTTCAAGGGTGACCCGTTGCGCCTGCAGCAGGTGCTGAGCAATCTGCTGGGCAATGCCGTCAAGTTCACCGAGCAGGGCTCCGTGCGCTTACAGGTTTCCGGCGCACCCGGCGCGGTGCGCTTCATCGTGCATGACACCGGGATTGGCATCGCGGCCGACCGCCTGGAGCGCATCTTTGATCCGTTCGCCCAGGCGGATGCGTCGATGAGCCGGCGCTTTGGCGGTACCGGCCTGGGTACGACCATTTCCCGGCAGTTGGTGGAACTGATGGGCGGGCGCATTCTGGTCGAGAGTGAGCTGGGTATCGGCAGTCGCTTTATCGTCGATCTGCCTTTGCCCGCCGGGCAGGGCACGGAGCGTGTGCGCGAGCGGCGCCAGACCCCGCGATTGCCACCGCTGAAGATTCTGGCGGCGGATGACGTGGAGCAGAACCTCGAACTGCTGGTGCTCAATCTGCAGCGCCTGGGTCATCAACTGATCACTGTTGGCGACGGCGAGGCGGCGGTCGAGATGTTTACCCGCGAGGCATTCGACCTGGTGCTGATGGACGTACAGATGCCAGGCACCGATGGCCTGGAAGCCAGCCGGCGCATACGTGCCTGGGAGCAGGCGCGGCAGTCCGGCCCGGTACCGATCATCGCGCTAACGGCCAGCGTGCTTGAGCGTGATCGCCAGGAAGCGCTGGATGCCGGGATGAACGGCTTTGCCGGTAAACCTCTGGATATGCCGGCGCTGTTGGCGGAAATGGCGAGCGTGCTGGGGCTTTCGAACGGATCGAGCGTATCGGTGGCTGCGGCGAATAAACCGAAAGGGCTATTCGACTGGACGCGCGGTGCACGCCTGTGGGGTGGGCCGCTGCAGATGGCGGCGGCCATTGCCCGTTTCCTGGAGGAGCAGGCTGTTGCCGAGCCGCTGCGCGCCTTGTTGCGGGCGCCTGGCCTGGCCGACCTTGAAGCCCGGGCACACCGCTTGCGTGGGGTGGCTGCCAATCTCGGGCTGGTGCAGCTGAGCCA
>CALMID010000402.1 GCA_937863915.1 uncultured Pseudomonas sp. | reverse complement strand
ACTGGCTCTGGAAGTCTTCCAGCAGGCGGTTCAGTCGGGCGCGCCAGTCGGCCGAGCCAAGCACCAGCATGAAGTCATCGCCGCCGATATGGCCGACGAAGTCGCGGCTGGGGTCTACCGCCTCGCTCAGGCATTGCGCCAGGCACAGCAGCACTTCATCGCCGCGGGCATAGCCATACAGGTCGTTGAACGGCTTGAAACTGTCGATGTCGACGTAGCAGATCACGGCGTCGCGGCTTTGCTCCAACAGGCGCGTGAAGCATTGCTGGATCGGCACGTTGCCTGGCAGCAGGGTCAGCGGGTTGGCGTGACGTGCCTGCTGGATCTTGCGCTCGGTGATCAGCTTGAGTACGTCGATCACCCGGCCCAAGCCGCAGTACTGGCCCTGGCGGGTGATGATGAAATCTTCCTCGATGCGCTGACGCGCGCGACTGGTGAGCAGGCGGCTGACCTGCTGCAGGGACTGGCTGATCTCTACGGCCAGGTAGTCGTTGCTCATCAGGCGGCTGATCGGCTTGCGTGCCAGCAGGTCGGTGGCGAAGGGTTTGAGCAGGGCGTCGGACAGGCTATGCCGATGAATGATGCCAACCGGCTGCAAGGCTTCATTGAGCACGGCCAGGGAGTTGAGGTTGGCCTGGGCGCGAAAGGCTTCGAGTACGCCGGCAATTGGCGTGTGCTGATCAACGGCCGTCTGTTCCAGTAGCAGAGCCTGCAGGTCGCCAATGTCTTCGCCGATGCTCGATTGGCTGGCACTCAGCAGTGGCAGCAGGCCGCCGATCTCGCGTGGTGGTTTTTCCTGGGGGCGGCACAGCAGGTAGCCCTGCACCAGATCGACGCCCATCTCCACCAGTACCGCCAGCTCTTCGGCCAGTTCGATGCCTTCGGCAATGACCTGGGCGCGCGAGGCCCGGGCCATTTTCAAAATCGATTCGACGAACTCGCGCTTGACCGCATCCTGGTGAATGCCGTCGATGAAGTGGCGATCGATTTTCACATAGTCCGGGCGCAGCTCCGACCACAGTCGCAGGCTGGAATAGCCTGCGCCGAGGTCGTCGAGAGCGATGGAAAAGCCCATGGCGCGGTAGTGGTGCAGGGCGTTGTCGAGCAGGCTGAAATCTTCGGTCGGTGATTGCTCGGTCAGCTCGATCACCACGCGATCCGGGGCGATGCCCAGGTCCTGCAGCAGGCGCCGGGTGCGGCCTGGCTGATGGCCTGGGTCGAGCAGCGATTCCGGCGAGACGTTGAGAAACAGCTTGCCGTCCAGTTTGAGGTTGTCGAAGCGCAGGCAGGCATTGCGTCGGCAGGCCTGCTCCAGTTCGCTCAGGCGGCTGGCATGGCGAGCCACGGCGAACAGCGTCAGCGGCGAGTGCAGCGGGCTGTTCGAGGGGCCGCGGGTGAGGGCTTCATAGCCGTGGATGCGCCTTTCCGATAGCGACACTATGGGTTGGAAGAGCGTGTGCAGCTCGCCACTGGCGAGAATCTGCTGCAGCGCGCTGAGCTGCTCGGTGACGGTCATGATGCAATCCGCAGGCGAAAAAAAACGGGGGCCGGTGTGGCCGGCCCCCGCATTTCAGCGCAGCGATATGACTGTCTGATGACAGCTCAGTGCTTGGCCAGGCTGTTGGACAGCCCCAGGTAGTCGATGAGGATCTTGCCGGTTTCGGCCAGGTAGGCGTCGTCTTCCGGCGTCGACTTGTCCGGCTCGGCAGGGGCGTCCTCCTCCTCTTCGTTCTTGATTTCCTTGAGCAGCTCTTCGCCCTTGGCCTTGCGTCGGGTGTTTTCCAGGGCCAGCTGCTGCTGCTCGATGCTCAGTTGCAGCTGACGCCGCTCGGCCTCCTGCAGCGGCACGCTGGTGTCCTTCATCAGGCGCTGGGTCAGGGCCAGGCGCTCGCGGGTGAAGACGAAGTCCGGGTCGTTGGCAGTACGCGCCTCATGACGGGCTGTCAGCTCGCTGAGGAAAGGCTTGAACGGATCACTGACCGGCTTCACCACCGGGCGGATGCTGTCCCACGGCAGGGCTTCGGGCAGGGCGCTTTCGCCGATTTCCTGGGTGTCGACCATGGCCGGGTAGGCGATATCCGGCAGCACGCCCTGGTGCTGGGTGCTCTGCCCGGATACGCGGTAGAACTTGGCCAGCGTCAACTTCAGTTCGCCGTGGTTGAGCGGCTGCACGGTCTGCACCGTGCCCTTGCCGAAGGTCTGGCCGCCGATGATCAGGGCGCGGTGATAGTCCTGCATGGCGCCGGCGAAAATCTCCGAGGCCGACGCGGACAGGCGGTTGACCAGCACGGCCAGCGGGCCGCGGTAGAACACGCCGCTGTCTTCGTCATTGAGTACGTCGACGCGGCCGTCGCTGTTGCGGACCAGCACGGTCGGACCCTGATCGATGAACAGCCCGGTCAGTTCGGTCGCTTCCTGCAGGGAGCCACCGCCGTTGTTGCGCAGGTCGATGACGACGCCGTCGACTTTTTCCTTTTCCAGTTCGCCGAGCAGGCGTTTTACGTCGCGGGTGGTGCTCTTGTACTCCGGATCGCCGGCCCGGTAGGCCTTGAAGTCCAGATAGAAGGCGGGGATCTCGATGACCCCGAGCTTGTAATCGCGACCGTCGTGGTTGAGCTTGAGTACCGACTTCTTCGCGGCCTGCTCCTCCAGCTTCACCGCCTCGCGGGTGATGCTGATGATGCGGCTGGTCTGGTCACTCGGGGCGTTGCTCGCCGGGATCACTTCCAGGCGCACCAGCGAGCCTTTCGGGCCGCGGATCAGCTTGACCACTTCATCCAGACGCCAGCCGATCACGTCGACCATTTCCTGGTTGCCCTGCGCCACGCCGACGATCTTGTCGGAGGTGTGCAGCTGCTTGCTCTTTTCCGCCGGGCCTGCCGGCACCAGGCGCATCACCTTGACGTATTCGTTGTCGTTCTGCAGCACGGCACCGATACCCTCGAGCGACAGGCTCATGTTGATATCGAAGTTTTCCGCGTTGTCCGGCGACAGGTAGTTGGTGTGCGGGTCGTAGGTCTGGGCAAAGGCGTTGATGTAGGCCTGGAACACGTCCTCGCCCTTGGTTTGCTTCAGGCGCTTGAGCTGGTTCTGGTAGCGCTTGGTGAGCAGCTCTTCGATGGCCTTGGGCTCCTTGCCGGCAATCTTCAGGCGCAGCACTTCGTCCTTGAGCTTCTTGTGCCAGAAGGCATCCAGTTCTGCGATGTCCTTGGCCCAGGGGGCCTTCTCGCGATCGGTTTCCAGGCGTTCGCTGACGCTGAAATCGAGCTTGTCGACGCCCTGGCCGAGCAGCCCCAGAGTGTATTCGATACGCTCGCTCAGGCGCTCGAGGTGACGGGTATAGATGGTGAAGCCCGGTTGCAGGTCTCCGCTCTTGAGAAAATCGTCGAAACGCAGGCGC
>CALMID010000401.1 GCA_937863915.1 uncultured Pseudomonas sp. | reverse complement strand
GGCATGGTCGCCGGCATGATGGCCATAGGCATCGTTGTAGGCCTTGAAGTGATCGACATCGGCAATCAACAACGACAGCGGCACGCCGTCGCGCTGGCCCTGACGCCACAGCGAGGTCATCTGCCGATTGAAGCTGCGCCGGTTATGCAGGCTGGTCAGTCCGTCGCGATCGGCCAGCAGCTGCATCAGCCGGGTATTGAGGAAGCTCTCCCGCGACTTGTACTCCAGCAGGTAGCAACCCACCGCACCGACCACGCTGCCGGACAGCAGAAACAGCAGGTTGTTGATCAGTCGCGCCAGCGGGAAACCCACCCACCACTCGCCAACCCCGTAAGCCACGACGCCCAGCAGGGAAACCAGCAGTGCCTGGCGCAAGCGCAGACCAGCAAGAAAGTAGCCGGCCATGCTGACCAGCAGCAGGCCCTCGTAGGGGAAGTTGTGATCCACGCCGTGGGCGATCGCCACCACCACCGCAGCGCCAACCCCCAGGGCGGCAATGCTGGCCATGCTCATCCATTCCAGATGCTGCCGACGGCCGCGCCAGAGCAGCGCGCCACAGCCCAGCAATACCGCCAGCACCACCAGGCGCACCGCGCTCATCCACCAGCGCTCACTGCTGCTGATCAGCAGGTGATCGAGGACGGCAAACAGCAGCCAGAGGATTGTCCCGACAGCCAGGGTAATGCGCAGCAGACTCTGGGTCTGGGCGAACTGAGCCTCGCGATATTCGCGCTCCAGAGAGCCACGAAAACGCAGCGAGGTAAAACCACCCAGCAACTGGTCGACATAGGGATTGGGGCGGACTTCGTCCAGCCAGGCCTGATGAGGGGACAAACAGATGCCTTATCGGAACGGTTTCAATGAACCTTAGCTGCTCCGACGGCACGCCACAAGCGGGGCTAAAGCTCGAACTCGCTCTGCAGCGCGGCGCGAACGCAGTACAGCACGCCCTCCTCGACCCGCCCCTGGAACATCGGCGTGATCGCGGCCGCCGGCGGCAGATCGCCGTCGCCATCGAGGAAGGCATCCTGGATCTCGCCCAGCAGTTCCTCG
>CALMID010000400.1 GCA_937863915.1 uncultured Pseudomonas sp. | reverse complement strand
GCACCGGCCCGGCGAAGGGACGCACCTCGATCACGCCGGGCGCATAGTGGTGGCTGTCCACGGCGGAGAACGGCAGCACCGACACGCCGAGGCCGGAGGCGACCATGTGGCGGATGGTTTCCAGCGAGCTGGATTCCACCGTGATGTGCTTGGCCTCATCCTTGCCACGGGTGGTCGGGCAGGCCTCCAGCACTTGGTCGCGGAAGCAGTGGCCCTCGCCGAGCAGGAGCAGGCTCTTGTCGTTGAGCAGCTCGTTCTCGATGGCCTTCTTGGCGGTCCACGGATGGCTGGCCGGCATCAGCACGTAGAAGGGCTCGTCGTACAGCGGTAGGGTCAGCACGTCGGCTTCCTGGAACGGCAGGGCGATGATCACTGCGTCCAGCTCGCCGGTGCGCAGCTTGTCGCGCAGCACGTGGGTGAAGTTTTCCTCGATGTACAGCGGCATGTCGGGAGCAACCCGATGCAGCTGCGGAATCAGGTGGGGAAACAGGTAGGGGCCGATGGTGTAGATGGCGCCGACCTTGAGCGGCGCGGCCAGCTGGTTCTTGCCGACCTGGGCCAGCTCGCGGATGCCCTGGGCCTGCTCCAGCACCTTCTGCGCCTGGGCGACAATGCCCTCTCCGGTGGGCGTCAGACGCACGGCAGTCTTGCTGCGCTCGAAGATCAGAACACCGAGCTCGTCCTCCAGCTTCTTCACCCCGACCGACAAGGTGGGCTGGCTGACGTGGCAGCGCTCGGCAGCACGGCCGAAGTGCTGCTCCTGGGCCAGGGTGACGATGTAGCGCAGCTCGGTGAGGGTCATAGTCAAATTCCATTGATTTGAGGCTAAGCATAGCCTCGCTCGTCAATGGAACCAACCCGGCAAGCGAGTGAAATCGCCCGAATCAGCTGCGCTTAAGCTCGTAGACAATGGGCGCCACGATCTCCAGGCGGCCATTGCTCAGCAGCTCGCTGGGAGGGGGCGGCAACGGCTGAGCACGACGAATCAGGTCCTGGGTGGCACGGTCGAGCAGGCGATTGCCCGACGGGCCGACCACGGCGTACTCCAGCACACGGCCCTGGGCATCGACGGTAAAGCGCAGCTTGCAGATGCGCACGCCCTCGCGCTCACGGCGCTTGGCCGCTTCCGGGTAGCGCTTGTAGCGGCTGAGATGGCTGAACAGCTCGCTCTGCCAGGTCGGCACCGCCTTGCTCGGCGGGCTGGGCGGCGCGACCTGGGCCGCCTTGGGCGCGCTGGCCGGGCGCTGCTGAGCCACCGACGGCGTCACTACCGGCGGCTGCGGTTTGGGCTGTACCCTGGGCGGCTGCGGCTTCGGTTTGGGCTTGTAGATCGCCAGCTTCGGCTTGGGCGCCTCCACCAGCTTGGGCTCGGGCGCCCTGACCACCGGCTGCGGCGGAGGCGGCGGTGCCACCTGGGGCAGCGGCGCCAGCTCGACCATGATCGCCGCGGGCGGCAGCTCCACCGGCGGCAACGGGGCGTGCCAGAACCAGGCCCAGTACCCCAGCCCCAGATGCAGGGCGAGGATCAGCAGCAGGCTGAATGCCCAGGTCGGCACCTGGCGCCACGCAAGGCTCACGGCCGGCCTGCCGTTTCCAGGCCAACCAGGCCGATCTTCAGGTAGCCGGCGCCGCGCAGGGCATCCATCACTTCCATCAGGCGCGCATAGTCCACGCCCTTGTCACCGCGCACGAAGATGGTCTTTTCCTTGTCCTGCGCGGTGCGCTGGTCAAGCTGAGCGCCGAGCTGCGCCTGCTCCACCGGGTCTTCACCGAGAAACAGTTCGCCATTCTCCTTGATGCTCAGGTACAGCGGCTTGTCCGGACGCGGCTGCGGCTTGGCGGTGGAAGCCGGCAGGTCGATCTTCACGTCCACCGTGGCCAGGGGCGCGGCGACCATGAAGATGATCAGCAGCACCAGCATCACGTCGATGAACGGCGTGACGTTGATCTCGTGGTTTTCCTGAAGGTCATCGCCTTCGCTGAGATGCAGGGCCATGCGGGGCTCAGCCTACCTTGACCACATGCGGCTGCACGCGCTCGGGTTGCTGCGGCTGGTCGAGGTCGCGGCTGACCAGCAGCAGCACCTGCGCCGAGGCATCAGCCACCTGCGCCTTGTAGGCGCTGATCGAGCGGGCAAACACGTTGTAGATGACCACCGCCGGAATCGCCGCCACCAGGCCGATGGCCGTGGCCAGGAGGGCTTCGGCGATGCCCGGCGCCACCACCGCGAGGTTGGTGGTCTGGGTTTTGGCGATGCCGACGAAGCTGTTCATGATGCCCCAGACGGTGCCGAACAGGCCGACGAAGGGCGCCGTGGAACCGATGGTGGCCAGTACGCCGGTGCCTTGGTTCATCTGCCGGCCGCTGGCGGCGACCAGACGCTCCAGACGGAAGGCGACGCGTTCCTTGATGCCGTCCTTGGACTGGGTACCGGCGGACAGGCGCAGCTCTTCCTGGGCATCCGCGATCAGCGTCTGGCTCAGGCTGCGCTCGCCAAGGCCGAGGGCTGCGGCCTGGTTCAGGCTGCGCAAACCCTTGAGCGCTGCCAACTCGGCGCGCAGGCGACGACGCGCAAGCAGGATCTCCAGGCCCTTGGCCAGCCAGATGGTCCAGGTAATCACCGAGGCCAGCGCCAGACCGATCATCACGCCTTTCACCACCACATCGGCGTTCTGGTACATGCCCCAGGGCGACAGGTCATGGGCCAGCACCTCGCCTTCGCTGACGCCTTCCTCGCTGCCGACTGTCGATGCGTCCAGCGCACCGGCAGCGGCCTCGTCAGGCACTGGCACGCTGACCGGCGCGACTGCTGCAGGCGCAGTTGCCGGAGCAGTCTCGGCCTGGGCCGGCGAAACGCCCAGCAGCAAACCGCCGAGCAGGACGGACAGGGTGAAGCGACGGGCAATGGCGATGGTCATGGGGCGGCCCTGCGTTGGGTAAGTGGCGGCACATGGATACTGCTGAATATTATTGCAAATCCTTCTCATTAACAGAAGTGCTTTATTCGCAATCTGTACCTGACCTCGTCTGCGGGGTAGCCTGTTGAGGCACTCAACACTGGAGCTCCCATGTCCCCGACCCTGTTGATCGCCGGCTGCGGCGATGTTGGCAACCGTCTGGCCGAGTCTTCTATTTTGGCCGACTGGACGCGCTATGGCTTGCGGCGAGATGCCTCGCGACTTTCTGTCGCAGCCCTCCCGGTGCCCGCCGACCTCCAGCAGAGCGTGCGTCCGGCCGCCTGGCCCACCGGGGCCATCGACTACCTGGTGTACTGCGTGGCGGCCGGACAGAGCGATGAAGCCGGCTACCGCGCCGCCTATGTCGATGGCCTGCAGCGTGTGCTCGACTGGCTGGCGCAGAGCGGACAGCGCCCTCGCCGCCTGCTGTTCGTTTCCAGCACCAGTGTTTACGGCCAGCAACAGGGCGAATGGGTCGATGAAACATCACCGGCACTCGCCGAGGGCTTCTCCGGGCGCATTCTGCGTGAGGCCGAACAGCTGGCGCTGGGCAGCGGCATACCGGCCAGCGTGGTACGCCTCAGCGGCATCTACGGCCCCGGCCGGCAGTGGCTGCTCAATCAGGTGCGCCAGGGCTACCGCGTTGCCACCGAACCACCGCTGTACGGCAATCGCATCCATGCCGACGATGCCGCCGGCCTGCTGGCCTTTCTGCTGGAGGCCGACTGGCGCGGGGTGACGCTGGACGACTGCTACATCGGCGTCGATGACGAGCCCGCGCCGCTGCACGAAGTGGTCGACTGGCTACGCGGCGAGCTGGGCGTCACCCAGTGGAGCGACACCGCTCAGGTGCGTCGTGCCGGCAGCAAGCGCTGCCGCAACAGCCGCGCCCGGGCACTGGGCTGGGCGCCGCAGTACCCCAGCTATCGCGAAGGCTACCGGGCCCTGCTGCAAGGCTGAGGCCTGCGCCCTTCAGCCGTCACGGCGGCTGGAGGAGCGCACCAGGGCCGCGACCCGCTGCGGTTTGCAGTTGAGGTAGGCCGAGTTCTGCAACCAGCGCCGATCCGGGTACCAGGAAAACATGAACTGGCCACCCTTGAGCTGGTCGACCACCATGCGCCCGACTTCCGGGCGCACCGCCGGGCAACCCAGGCTGCGGCCGATGCGACCCTGACTGCGCACCAGACGCGGATCGACGTAACTGGCCGAGTGAATGACGATGGCCCGCTCGCGGGCGCGGTCGTTGATCCCCGGCTCCAGGCCATCCATGCGCAGCGAATAGCCATGCTTGCCCTGATAGCTCTCCGCGGTGCGGAACAGGCCGAGGCTGGACTGGTGACTGCCCTCGCTGTTGGAGAAGCGCGTGGCGAGATTCTCCCCGGACTGCCGCCCATGGGCGACGAAGTCGCGCAGCAGCACGCGCTGGCGCTTGAGATCGAAAATCCACAGACGCCGCGCCGTGGACGGCAGCGAGTAGTCGATTACAGCGAGGCGCTGAGCCGGCTGGGCACCGTTGTTGACGGCGCACTGCATGGCCGCCACGGCATGCCGCAGTGCCTCTTTATTGAGACCGGGCGCAGCACGCGACAGGCTGTCGAGCAACGGCTGGTAGGCGGGGCTGCCACTCGCCAACACCGGCGAGGAAAACAGCCAAAGCCCTGCCGCGCACAGGCAGAGCTGGCGAATCAATCCGGACATGCGCAAAAAACCTCTGGTAACGCACTCCCGACTTCCTGTCTGAGTCCCTGGGCCAACCTATACTTTTTCTGGAAAGGCGGTCAGATTGAGCAACACGACCCTTCTGTGGCCATGGACTGGAGCAGCACAGTTGTACAAAAAGTGGGCATCTTACCTGAGCATCGGCCTGCTGGCCCTGCCACTGGTCGCACGCGGCGAAACCTCGACAGGCAGCGCCAGCGACGTCGACAACAACCTGCCCAGCCAGTTGAGCACAGTCTGCGCAACCCTGCCAGGCAGTCTGGATGCCTCTGCCCAGAGCCTTCTCGGGCGGTTCTACCAGCAGTTGGGCGAGCCAACCCTGTGGCACGAGCCAGGCCGTCTGCAGGCCTTGCGCGAACAATTGCAACAGCTCGCCGATGACGGCCTCGATCCCCGCGACTACCCGCTACCCACCCAGGGCGACCCCGCCTGCCGCGAGCTGCTGACCAGCCACAGCTTCCTGCGCGCCCTGCAGCACCTGCACTTCGGGCGCCTCGACCCGACCCAGCGAGAGCCGCTGTGGCGCCCCGCGGACCAGCCCGGCATCGACCCGCAACTGGCGCTGCTGTCCATTGCGCCCTTTGCCGTGGACGACCCGGCCAATGCCTTCGACCTGGCCCGCCCGGCCCTGCCGGCCTACCAGAGCCTGCGCCAGGCCTACGCCAAACTGCGCCTGGCAGACCTGCCAAGCTGGCAGCCGATTGCCGCCGGCCCGCTGCTCAAACCCGAGCGCAGCGATCCACGGGTACCGCAGCTGTATCAGCGCCTGCACGAAGCCGGCTATCTGCAGGCCGTGCCGGAAGCAGTCGGTGAACGCTACGACAGCACCCTGCTGGCCGCCGTCGAACGCTTCCAGAGTGAACACGGCCTGCAGGCCGACGGCATCATCGGCCCGGCCACCCTGACAGCCCTGAACGTAAGCCCGCTGCAACAACGCAGTCAGCTGCGGGTCAATCTGGAGCGCCTGCGCTGGCTGCACCGCGACATGCCCAGCGACGGCCTGCTGGTGAACATCGCCGCCGCCGAACTGCGCCTGTACAAGGCCGGCGAGCGGGTGTGGCAGACCCGCACCCAGGTCGGCCGCCCCGAGCGCCGCTCGCCGCAGCTGCTGTCCCAGGTCTCGCGCATCACCCTCAACCCGACCTGGAGCGTGCCGCCGACCATCCTGCGCGAGGACAAGCTGCCGGAGATTCGCCGCGATCTTGGCTTCCTCGCCAAACATGACATGCGCGTGCTCGACCGCGACGGCAACAGCCTCGACCCGGCGCAGATCGACTGGGACAATCCCGGCAACATTCAGCTGCGTCAGGACGCCGGACCGAACAACCCGCTGGGACGCATGGCCCTGCGCTTTGCCAACCCCTATTCGGTCTACATGCACGACACCCCCAGCCAGGCGCTGTTCGCCAAGGCGCCGCGTGCGTTCAGCTCCGGCTGCGTGCGCGTCGAAGCCATCAGCGAGCTGGCCACCCTGCTGCTGGCGCCGGACGAGCTGGCCCAGGTCGAAACCCTCCTGGCCAGCGGCAAGACCCGCGACTACCGCCTGCGCCAGCCGGTGCCGCTGCTCATGGCCTACTGGACCGTCGAGGTCGATGCCCAGGGCCAGCCGCGCTACCTGCCCGACATCTACCAGCGCGACGACGCCCTGGCCGTGGCCCTGGACCGCGCGGCGCCCTGACCCGCCTCGGGCTGCACCGCAGCACCCGGCTGTGTTTAGATGAGCCGCTAAAGACAAGCGCAACACAACCAAGAGCAAGACAACAGGAGTGGTGATTGATGGAAATCGGTGGCGTGCTGTTTCTCTTCGTTGGCCTGGCCGTGGCCATCGTCTTCATGGGCTTCAAGGTGGTGCCGCAGGGCAGCGAGTGGACGGTGGAGCGCTTCGGTCGCTACACCAACACGCTCAAGCCGGGTCTGAACATCATCGTCCCGGTGATGGACAAGATCGGCCGCAAGCTCAACGTGATGGAAAGCGTGCTGGACATCCCGCCGCAGGAAGTCATCACCGCCGACAACGCCACCGTGCAGATCGACGCCATCTGCTTCTTCCAGATCATCAATTCGGCCCAGGCCGCCTACGAGGTCAACAACCTCGAACACGCCATCCGCAACCTGGTGATGACCAATATCCGCACCGTGCTCGGCTCCATGGAGCTGGACGCCATGCTCGGCCAGCGTGATGCCATCAACGAGCGCCTGCTCAAGACCGTGGATGAAGCCACCGCGCCCTGGGGCATCAAGATCACCCGTATCGAGATCAAGGACATCAGCCCGCCCGCCGACCTGATGGCCGCCATGTCCGGACAGATGAAGGCCGAGCGCATCAAGCGCGCACAGATTCTCGAAGCCGAGGGCCTGCGCGCCGCCGCCATTCTCACCGCCGAAGGGCAGAAGCAGGGCGACATCCTCAAGGCCGAAGGCCAGCGTCAGGCGGCCTTCCTCGAAGCCGAAGCCCGCGAGCGCGCAGCCCAGGCCGAAGCGGAAGCCACGCGCATGGTCTCCGAGGCCATCGCCAGCGGCAACGTGCAGGCGGTCAACTACTTCGTCGCCCAGAAGTACATCGAAGCGCTGGGCCAACTGGCCTCGGCCGACAACAGCAAGGTGATCCTCATGCCGCTGGAAGCCAGCCAGGTGATCGGCGCCGTGAGCGGCATCGGCGAAATCGTCAAGGCCACCTTCGACGGCCAGAAGAAGGGCTGACCCATGCTCGACTACCTGCAGCACCTGTCGTACTGGGACTGGCTGGGACTGGGCACCCTGCTGCTGATCCTCGAGGTGTTCGGCGCCGGCGGCTACCTGCTGTGGGTCGGCATCGCCGCCGCCGGCGTCGGGGTGCTGACCTTCATTTTCCCCGGTCTGGACTGGACCTGGCAGTTCCTCCTGTTCGGCCTGTTCTCGGTGCTCAGCGCCGTGCTGTGGTGGCGGCGCCAGCGTGACTGCCTCAAGACCAGCGACCAGCCGGGGCTGAACCAGCGCGGTAGCGAGCTGCTCGGACGCCAGTTCAGCCTGCACGAGCCGATCATCGCCGGGCGCGGCAAGATCAAGGCCGGTGACACGCTGTGGCTGGTGATCGGTCCCGACCTGCCAGTTGGCAGCCCGGTACGGGTAATCGGCCAGGACGGCGTGCTGCTCAAGGTGGAAGCCATCAGATAGCACCATGGTTCCAGTTCATGCATGATGCAGCCGCGACGCCCCACAAGAACAAGAGAGCCGACCATGCAGCATGAAATCCTCGCGCCCCTGCCCTTGCACCGCGCCGACGGCCAGCTCAACCAGCCGGGCTGGGCGCGCCAGGCCTACTGGCAGTATCAGCGCAGCGCGGTGCCGGCGAGCAGCTGGCGGATCAAGGAGTGGGACTACTACGCCGTGGTCTCGCCCGAGGGCTTTGCCTTCAGCCTGACTGCCAGCAACCTCGGCTATGCCGGTCTCTATGCCCTCTGCGTGGTCGACCTGAATCAGGGCCGCTTCTGGCAGACCGACGCCCTGCAGGCCCTGCCGCTGGCGCGTCACGCCTTTCCGGAAACGTCCGACAGCGGCAGCATCCACTTTCGCAACAGCAACCTCGACCTGCACATCCAGCGCATCGACGGCGAGCACCGCCTGCGTTTTGCCAGCCCGCGCATGGCCGGCCCTGACGGCAAGGGCATCGACGGCGAACTGTATTTCCGCCAGCCGCCGCAGGAATCGCTCAACATCGCCACCGCCTGGCCGAACAGCAAGGCCTTCTACTACAACACCAAACTCAACTGCATGGAGGTGAGCGGCAAGTTCCGCCACGCCGGCAAGCATTACCAGTTGAGCCCGGTGCGCGACCTCGGCGTACTCGACTGGGGCCGCGGCGTCTGGACCTACCGCAACACCTGGTACTGGGCCTCGGCTTCCGGCTTCGTCGACGGCGAAGCGTTCGGCTTCAACTTCGGCTACGGCTTCAGCGACCGCAGCCCGGCCAGCGAGAACCTGCTGCTGTATCGCGGCCGCGCGCACAAGCTTGACCAGATCATCTTTCACTTCGACCGCCACGACTGGCTCAAGCCCTGGCGCATCAGCAGCAACGATGGTCGCGTCGAGCTGGAGTTCATTCCCCGGGTCGACCGCAACAGCCACTTCAATGCCCTGCTGATCGCCTCCGAACAGCATCAGGTGTTCGGCCACTACCGTGGCCACGTTACCCTGGACAACGGCCAAGTGCTGCAACTCGGCCACCTGCCCGGCTTCGCCGAGGAAGTGCGCAACCGCTGGTGAATGCCGCGAATGCGCAGCCGTACCCACTGCGGCACGCCAGCGCCTGCTAGGCTGCGCGCTCCCTCACATCGACAAGGAGCGTTGCATGCCCTCTTCCCTCTATCCGCTGCGCTGGGTGCTGATCCTGCTGATCGCCTTCCAGGTGTTCTGGCTGGCCAGCGACCTGTTCGGCAGCCTGTTCAACCTGCCGCTCTACGAGCTGATTCCCGATGCCGCCTGGAGCGCCCTGCGCATCGGCAGCAACTGCCTGGAGCTGGTGTTCTACGTCATGCTGCTGGGGCTGCTGGGCAAGCTGGCATTCAAGCCCGAAGCCTGAGCCCAACACGAAAACGACAAGGCCGCCCGAGGGCGGCCTTGTCGTTGCTGCGGCAGGCTTACTGGTAGTCGGAGACCGGTACGCAGGCGCAGAACAGGTTGCGGTCGCCGTAGACGTTGTCGACCCGGTTCGCCGTCGGCCAGTACTTGTGCAGACGGGTGTGGGCGGTCGGGCTGACGGCCTGCTCGATGCTGTACGGACGCTCCCACACGCCGATCACGTCGGCCAGGGTGTGCGGCGCACGCTTGAGCGGGTTGTCCTCGGCCGGCCACTCGCCGCCCTGGACCTTGGCGATCTCGGCACGGATGTTCAGCATCGCCTCGATGAAGCGATCCAGCTCGTGCTTGGACTCGCTCTCGGTCGGCTCGATCATCAGCGTGCCCGGCACCGGGAAGCTCATGGTCGGGGCGTGGAAGCCGTAGTCCATCAGACGCTTGGCCACGTCTTCCTCGCTGATGCCGGTTTCCGCCTTGAGCGGGCGCAGGTCGAGGATGCACTCATGCGCCACACGGCCGTTGCGTCCGGAGTAGAGCACCGGGAAGGCTTCGCCCAGGGCCTTGGCCAGGTAGTTGGCGTTGAGGATGGCGACCTCGGTGGCGTCGGCCAGCTGCGGGCCCATCATGGCGATGTACATCCAGCTGATCGGCAGGATGCTGGCGCTGCCCCAGGGCGCGGCGCTGACCGCGCCGTTGCCCGGGTTCGGGCCCTTGAGCGGCACCACCGGGTGGTTGGCGACGAAGGGCGCCAGGTGCGCCTTGACGCCGATCGGGCCCATGCCCGGGCCGCCACCGCCGTGCGGGATGCAGAAGGTCTTGTGCAGGTTCATGTGCGACACGTCCGCCCCAATGTCCGCCGGACGGGTCAGGCCGACCTGGGCGTTGAGGTTGGCGCCGTCCATGTAGACCTGGCCGCCGTGGGCGTGGATGACCTCGCAGATCTCGCGGATGCCTTCCTCGTACACGCCGTGGGTCGACGGGTAGGTGGCCATCAGGCAGGACAGCTGGTCGCCAGCTTCGGCAGCCTTCTTCTTCAGGTCTTCCAGATCGACGTTGCCCTGCTCGTCACAGGCGACGATGACCACGCGCATGCTGGCCATCTGTGCCGACGCCGGGTTGGTGCCGTGGGCCGAAGCCGGGATCAGGCAGATGTTGCGGTGCGCATCGCCACGGCTCTCATGGTACTTGCGGATCGCCAGCAGGCCCGCGTACTCGCCCTGGGCGCCGGAGTTCGGCTGCATGCAGATGGCGTCGAAGCCGGTGATGGTGCAGAGCCAGGCTTCCAGCTCCTCGATCATCAGGCGGTAGCCCTCGGCCTGCTCGCGCGGCACGAAGGGGTGCAGGTTGGCGAACTCCGGCCAGGTGATGGGGATCATCTCGCTGGTGGCGTTGAGCTTC
>CALMID010000399.1 GCA_937863915.1 uncultured Pseudomonas sp. | reverse complement strand
TTCCACCCGGCGCACTGAGGCGCGAGGGCGTACAACGGGGGGGCTGCGGCCCCCGGTTTCATTTGAGCTGCTGACGCTGGGCGGCGAACACTTCGGGCAAGGCCTTGAGGGTGGCGTCCAGCAGCTTCTTCACGGCGGGCTGCTGATACAGCGCCACGTACTCGCCCAGTTCCGGGCTGGGCATGCCGCGGTAGGCATACAGCATGAAGGCTTCCACCCCTTTCTGGCTGGACTGCTGCAGGCTCTCGCGCTGTTTGGCCGTCTGCGTGGTCAGGGTCTTTTCGTCGATCTTCTGCCCGCGCTTGAGCACGCTAAGCCAGGCCTGGGTCTTGCCGGCCTCGTAGCGCAGCAGGGTGGCCAGCTCGCTGGTGTGGGCCTGCCGATCCAGCTGGCGCACCAGTTCCACGCGCTCGGCGCGTGGCGGGCGACTGGCCAGTTGCTCGGTATAGGTTTTCAGTCCGCCGGGCTCTTCGCCCACGGCTCGCTCGGCGGCGGTAAAGCGCTGGGCCAGGGGGCTGTCGAGCAGGGCTTGTGCCTGTTCCAGTTCGGCCTGCTGCAGCTGCGGAGCGACTCGCCGCGCCAGGTCGTCGCACACGGCGTCGGCGCCGAACAGTTTGCTCACCTGCGGGTGCTGCGCCGGCTCCAGGCCGCGCTGGATCAGAGGTGCGCTCTGCTCGCAGAGCAAACGTATGCCGGCCATGGCAAACACGGGTTCGAGGGCGGCGGGTTGAGCTGGAGCGGCCAATACGGGGGTGGCCAGAAGGGTGCAGCAAAGGACCAGGGAGCGCATGGCTAAGGCTCTACAACCAGAAGTTCAGCGCAGAGCCTAGCGAATTGGGCGGGCGCCTGCCAGCGCCGCCCCGGTAAAGTCAGGCAGCCTTCTGCTCAGGCTTCTTTTTCTTGGGCATCAGGTGCTTCATCAGGCCCTGGAACCACATGACCAGCATGGGGTTGCCCTGGATCTGGATGTCCTTGTTCTGGATGCCCTGCATGAAGGCCAGCTGCTTGTTCTTCGAGGTCATGGTGGCGAAGCCGTAGGCGGCATCCTTGAAGCCAAGGGCAAACGCCGGGTTTTCGGCCTTGCCGCGCTTACTGATCACGCGCTGATCCTTGACGATGTAGTGACGGGCCAGCTTGCCGTCCAGGGTATGCAGCTGGAACACCAGGTCCTTGCCGGCCAGTTGTTCCTGGAATGCGGGGTTCTGGCGGCTGGCTTTGGCCATCAGGCGGCCCAGCATCCAGAGAAGAAAGCGGAATTTCATGCGCGCAGCCTCGATGAAAGTGTGGGTGTGGAGGGGCAGGGGCGGCGCATTGTAGCGGTTTGTCGCGGCCACTACAGCCGGTCTTTCGAGGGGAAATGTGCAGAACGTGCGGCGATCGGCGGGGAAGGGAGAGGCCCGCAGCCGGCTGGCTGCGGGCAGGCAACTCAGTTGACGGCGTCTTTCAGGGCTTTGCCCGGCTTGAAGGCGACGGTATTGCTGGCCTTGATCTTCACGGCGGCGCCGGTCTGCGGGTTCTTGCCGGTGCGGGCACCGCGATGGCGCTGCAGGAAGGTGCCGAAGCCGACCAGGGTCACGCTGTCCTTGCGGTTCAGCGCATTGGTGATTTCTTCCAGCACGGCGTTGAGGACGCGGTTGGCTTGGTCTTTGGTGAGATCGGCCTTTTCCGCGATAGCGGCGGCGAGTTCCGGTTTACGCATAATTGCCTCGTTGACGGTTTGTTGTTGTTGTCTGTCGTGCAGCTCTTCCCGAGCGACGCCTGAAGCGGCGCAGGCTCTAGCCTGCGGCGAGCAGGGTCGAGAATGGCATGCCGAGGTGGCCTTGGCCAGCCTTGTCCGACAATTAGTCCGGGCTTTTTCCTGACGAATCGGACAGAAGGCAGGGCGTTCATGCCAGCAGGGCGGGCAGCTCCTTATTCAACGCCAGCTTTTCCTGCACGGCCGTGCCGGTCAGTGCATAGCCGAGCAGGGCGCCGTCGCCATCGCGGCACAGCACCTTGAGGTCGGCGCCGCTGCCTTCCACGCTCCAGCTGCCTTCGCGGCCGCGCGGTGGCGGTGACACCACCAGCGGGCACACTGGCGTCTTCACGGTGACGGGCATGGGGCCGTAGCTGACGGCGGTCGGCGTGCCGGCCAGGGTCTGTGCCAGGGCGCGGGCGCAGGTCATCAGCGGCATCACGTAAAGGAAGTTGAGGCCGTCGACCTCGGCGCAATCGCCCAGGGCATAGATGTTGGCATGCGAGGTGCGCAGCTGGCGGTCGACCTGGATGCCACGGCCGCAGGCCAGACCGGCCTGTTCGGCCAGTGCGGTGCGCGGGCGCAGGCCGACGGCGGACAGCACCAGGTCGCACTGAATCCTCGTGCCGTCGGACAGTTCGGCGCACAGGGCATCGCCCTCATGATTCAGCGAGGCCAGCACCGGGCCGAGGTGGAAGCGTGCGCCCAGGCCCTCCAGTCCGGCCTGCACGGCGGCGGCCGCCGCCGGGTGGAGCAGGCCGGGCATGACCTGTTCGCAGGGGGCTACCAGCTCGACCTGCAGACCGCCAAGCAGCAGGTCATTGGCGAACTCGCAGCCGATCAGCCCGGCGCCGAGGATCAGTACGCGCTGCTTACCGGCGGCGGCGCTGCGAAAGCGCGCGTAGTCCTCCAGATCGTTGACCGGCAGGATCAGCGCCTGGGCATCCCCTTCGACCGGCACGCGAATCGGCTCGGCGCCCCAGGCCAGTACCAGGTCGCGGTAAGGCACGGCTTCCTCGCCGATCCACAGTTGGCGGTGACCGGGGTCGATGCCGGTGATGCGGGTGTGGGTGCGCACCTCGGCCTTGAGCTGTTCGGCCATGGCGCCGGGCTCGGCCATGGCCAGGCCGTCGGCGTCCTTGTTCTTGCCGAAACCGGTGGACAGCATCGGCTTGGAATAGGAGCGTCCGTCATCGGCGGTGATCAGCAGCAGCGGGGTTTCGCTGTCGAGCTTGCGAAACTCCTTGGCCAGGTTGTAGCCGGCCAGGCCGGTACCGACGATCACCACGGGTGCGTTCATGACGACTCCTTGCAATTCAGGGGTTCAGGGTTGGCGTCGCGGGACGCCGGAGCAGCGGAAAAGAACATCGCCGCAGAGAATGCCCGGCGCGCCGAATGGGCGCCGGGTTGCCAGCAGTCGCGGATCAGGCGATTTCGATCATCTCGAAGTCGGCTTTGCCGACGCCGCAATCCGGGCACAGCCAGTCGGCCGGCACGTCTTCCCAGCGGGTGCCGGCGGCGATGCCGTCATCCGGCCAGCCCTTGGCTTCGTCATACACCAGACCACACACCACACACTGCCACTTCTTCATCAACTACTACCTCGGTTCAGGCTTGCTTGCGCCGGCATTGGATTGTCGGACTACCGCGCACTGCGCGTTGTACTGATGCGCCACGGCGGACGCAAGTGCTCGCCGAACCGCCATCCCTAAGTCAGGGGTGGCCGGGGCCGGCAGGCAAACATGATAAGCTGCCCGCCCCGTTTTTTCTCGACTGGCGTGATCCGTGTCCGACGCTGACCTTGCCCATTCCCCGTGCTGGCTGAATGCCGCGCAACTGCAGGCGCTGCCGAGTGCGCTGCAGCATGACTGGCTGTTCGATCAGGGTTCGCTGACCCGCCGCCTGACGGCGCTGGCCGCGGGCGAATTCACTGTCGAGCCGCTGCAGCAGGGCTGGCAGACCCTGCGCGGTGATGAGTGCGAGGCTCTCGGTGTGCCTGCGGGTACCGAAGGCTGGGTGCGCGAGGTGTACCTGCAGGGCGGCGGCCAGCCCTGGGTGTTTGCCCGCAGCGTGGCCGCGCGCCCGGCGCTGGAATCATCCGGTTTTGATCTGCGCACCCTCGGCAGCCGTTCGCTCGGCGAGTTGCTGTTCAGCGACAGCGCGTTTACCCGCGGTGAGCTGCAGGCCTGCCACTACCCGGCCGCCTGGCTGCCGGCGGCCGTGCGCGAAGAGGCGCTGTGGGCGCGGCGCTCCTGCTTTCGCCGTGAACAGCTGGGCCTGCTGGTGGCGGAAGTGTTTCTGCCAGCCCTGTGGCAACGCCAGGCCGGCCTGACTCTATAATCGGCGCAATTCCGACGGAGCCCCGCATGTACCAGAAAGCCCTGGCCAGTGTCGCGCGCCTGCATCCCCGCGCCGAAGCCTTCATCCACCTGATGCGCCTGGACCGGCCGATCGGCATCTACCTGCTGCTGTGGCCGACCCTGTGGGCGCTGTGGGTCGCGGCGGAAGGTGTGCCGTCGCTGGGCAATCTGCTGATCTTCACGCTGGGCGTGATCCTCATGCGCTCGGCGGGCTGCGCCATCAACGATTTCGCCGATCGCCATTTCGACGGCCATGTCAGCCGCACCCAGCACCGCCCGCTGGTCAGCGGACGGGTCAGGCCGCGCGAGGCGCTGGTGCTGTTCGCCGTGCTGGTCGGCCTGAGCTTCGTGCTGGTGCTGTTCACTAATGCCAATACCGTCTGGTTGTCCTTCGGCGGCGCGGCGCTGGCGGCCTGCTACCCGTTCATGAAGCGGCACACCTACTACCCGCAGGTGGTGCTCGGTGCAGCCTACTCCTGGGGCATGCCGATGGCCTTCATGGCGGAAACCGGCACGGTGCCCGCCGAGGCCTGGTTGCTGTATCTGGCCAACCTGCTGTGGACCGTGGCCTACGACACCTACTACGCCATGGCCGACCGCGAGGACGATCTGAAAATCGGCGTGAAATCCACCGCCATCCTGTTCG
>CALMID010000398.1 GCA_937863915.1 uncultured Pseudomonas sp. | reverse complement strand
AGCGACCGCCGTAGACCAGCTCGGCCATCGGCAGCAGCTCGCGCGCCTCCCAGGTGTCCAGACTGCTGGAGCGCCCCCACTGGCTGAGAAACCCGGGCAGCGCGTCATCCTTGATGCGGAAGAATTCGACATTCACCGCGTCGACGTTCAGCGCAATCACCGGCAGGCCTTCGGCCAGGCGGGTCGGCAGCAGCGAGCCGCGGCTGGCAAAGCCGACGGTGGCCTGCAGGTCGCGGGTCTCCAGACGGGCCACGTACTCCTCGGCAAGCGTCTGGCCGTTGATTGCACGCAGGCCGGCATCCACGGTCAGCACCAGTCTGCGCTGCGGCTCCAGATGCCGCAGACGCAGCTCCATGCCGTTACTGGCCAGTTCCCAGGCGCCATCGACCTTGCCGTCGACGGTATCGACCAGGTGCAGGCGGCTGGCGAAATCCTGATCGGCATCCAGCGGCACGCTGAAGGTCACGGCCAGGGTACTGGCACCGTCGAGCTGCACCTCGGAAACGTCGATGACGCTCAGCTCGCGCCCTTTGTAACGCTCGGCCAGTGCGGCACGCTGTTCGGCCGTGGGAACGGCAACGGCAGCGCTGGCCGCAGACTCGGCCGACGCCTTGGCGGCAGTCTCGGGGGTGGATGAATCACAGGCGCTGAGCAGACTCAGCACCAGCGCCAGAAGCAGTCCTTTGTTCGGCATGGCAGGCTCCGGAGAGGAGGGAAGCAGAGAGCGCGCACTATAACCGAGCGGTCAGGTTGCGAGGAGTGCAGCGCTCACGCTTTGCTCGTGGCAAACCGTCGATCTGGACGAATGGCCGGGCGCGGGCTAGGGTCTGCTCGCCCCTTGCGCTCACGGAATACCGCCATGTCCCAGGCCCTGCTCGCCAGCCTGCACACCCTGAGTTTTCTGCTGTTGTTCTGCCTGCTGGTGCTGGAGCACCGCGAGTTCTGCCTGCCGCTGGACGCGCCGCGGGCGCGGCGACTGATCCTGCTGGATATCGGCTACGGCCTGGCCGCCGGCCTGGTGCTGGTTACCGGCGCCCTGCGCGTGCTGTGGTTTGGCAAAGGCCTGGATTACTACCTGCACAACGGCCTGTTTCACGCCAAGCTCGGCCTGTTCCTGCTGGTCGGCCTGATCTCCATCCTGCCGACGCTGACCGCACTCAATCTGCGCCCGGCACTGCAGGC
>CALMID010000397.1 GCA_937863915.1 uncultured Pseudomonas sp. | reverse complement strand
GTTACTCGATAAAGTGAACCGGCCGCGCAGTGCCGGAGCGGCCAGACGGTTGAGCAGAGGCTGTCTCGGATCTTTTGACCTAGAGCCAGGCAAGGCGCAACGACCATCGGGAGTAACAGCCAAAGGCTGGCCCGAAGGGTAAGCGCCAGCGAATCAATTGGGCGAGGGCGCGGAGTTTACGAGCGGTAAATGAGCAGCCCGAGCCCAAGTTCAACGCCGCATGGCCGACGATCAAGAGAACCGAGGCTGCCTCTCAGTACTGGGTGCGGAACCGGCTCCACAGCCGCGTCCGCTCGCGCTGCTCGCGCAGCGGCAGCAACTGTTCGGCAAACAGCTTGGCGCGCACAGCCTCGGGCGGATAAACATCCGGATCGTTGCGCACTGCCTCGTCGAGCAACGGCGTGGCTGCGCGGTTGGCATTGGCGAAGAACAGCGCGTTGGTCAGCTCGGCGATGGACTCGGGCTTGAGCATGTAGTCGATGAGGGCCCGCGCCGCCTCTGGGTGCGGCGCATCCACCGGGATGGCCATGGTGTCGAACCAGATCAGCGTGCCTTCTTTGGGAATCCGGTAGACCACCTCGAATGGCTGCTTGGCCTCGACCGCGCGCGCCGCCGCCATGCCGGCATCACCGGTGTAGGTCAGGGCCAGACAGATCTCGCCCTTGGCCAGGTCATTGATCTGCCGGCTCTGGCCGAGGTAGCGCAGGTTGGGCTGCAGCTCGGCGAGCAGCCCTTGCACCGCCTTGAGATCCTCCGCCGAGCCGGCATAGGGCGGGCGCCCCAGATAATTGAGGGCGATGGCCACCACCTCCTGCGGCGAGTCGAGCACGGCGATACCGCAGTCCTTGAGCTTGCTGGCGTACTCCGGTTTGAACAGCAGGTCGAGGCTGTTCAGCGCAACGCCCGGCAGGCGCTGTTCCACGGCCTGCCGGTTGATGGCCAGCCCCACGGTGCCCCAGGTGTAGGGCACGCCGAAGCGGTTATCCGGGTCGATCTGCGCCAGCTTGGCCAGCATTTCGGGATCGAGGTTGGCGGCATTGCCCAGCGCCCCGACCGGCTGCAGGGCCTTGGCCTGGATCGCCCGGCCCAGGCCACTGGAGGCCGGGAAGACAACGTCGTAACCACTGCCGCCGGTGAGCAGCTTGGCATCCAGCACCTCGGCGCTGTCGAAGGTGTCGTACTTCACCTGAATGCCGGTGTCGCGCTGGAAGCGCTTGAGTGCCTCCTGCGGCACATAGTCGGCCCAGTTGTACAGGTTGAGGCTCTGCTCCGCCGCCTGCAGCGGCAGGGCGAGAGCGGTCAGCAACAGACTTGCGGCAAGGCGCATGGCGGGGTTCCTCCGGCGGTTCTCGGTGAGCCCGGCCGCGCTGCGGTGACCTGGGCGATGGGCAGATCCTGCGCCCGGCATTGCTTCGAATAAATACGAAGTGATCTACTCTGACTTCTACAAAAATCAATGTTTGGAACCCGCATGCTCAGCCAACTGCGCGACCTCGATCTGCAGCTTCTGCGCCTGTTCGTCACCGTGGTGGAAAGCGGCGGCTTCAGTGCGGCGCAGGGCGAGCTGGGCATCGGCCAGTCCACCATCAGCACGCAGATGGCCAAACTGGAGACGCGCCTGGGCTTTCGCCTGTGCGAGCGCGGCAAGGCCGGTTTCCGTCTGACGCCCAAGGGTGAGCAGGTGCTGGCCGCCACACGCAAGCTGTTCAGCGCCATCGAGACCTTCAAGGGCGAGGCTCAGGGCATGGCCGACAAGCTGCTGGGCGAGCTGCATATCGGCCTGTCCGAGGCGCTGGCCGACGAGGTGCTGGAACGGGTCGCCGGCGCCATCCGCCGTTTCCGCCAACGCAACCAGGCGGTGCAGATCGAACTGCTCAGCGCGATGCCGGCCGAGCTGGAGCGACGCCTGCTGCAGGGCCAGCTGCAACTGGCCATCGGTTATTTTTCCGGCGCACAGACCACGCTGGATTACCGGGCGCTGTTCAGCGAGCAACAGCAGCTGTATTGCGGCCGCGGGCACCCCCTGTTCGGCCGCACCGACCTCGGCGCGGAGGATCTGGACCGCTGCGACGGCGTGCTGCACCCCTACCGTTTCATCGCCGCCGACGAACCCTGGCAGGCCGGCGCCAGCAGTGCCCGCAGCGAGCAGGTGGAGGGCACGCTGGCCTTCATCCTGTCCGGCGCCCACATCGGCTACCTGCCCGAACATATCGCCGCACCCTGGGTCGCACGCGGCCAGTTGCAGGTCCTGCTGCCCGCCCAGCAGGGTTTCAGTGTCGAATTCCGCCTGGCCCAGCACCGCGCCCGCCAGCCCAGTGAAGCTCAGCGGGCACTGGTCGAGGATCTGCTCAGCGCATTTGCCTAACAGGCATGACCGATTTGCCACCTCGGTCGGCAGTTATAACGCTTTATTCACTAAACCGACCGGTCTACATATACATCCATGAACACACACCCCCTCAGTACCCGCGACAAACTGATCGCCGCCATGGCCGACGCGCTGCAGCGCAAAGGCCTGCATGGCGTTGGTCTGAATGAACTGCTGAGCCAGGCGCAGGCGCCCAAGGGCAGCCTCTATCACCACTTCCCCGGCGGCAAGACGGAGCTGGCGGTGGCGGCGATCGA
>CALMID010000396.1 GCA_937863915.1 uncultured Pseudomonas sp. | reverse complement strand
AGTTGCCCAACCCGCAGGGCAAGCTGCTGCCGGGTATGTTCGCCAACCTCTCCGTGCTGCTGCCGGGCCAGGCCGAAGCCCTGCCCGTGGCGGAAACCGCGATCACCTTCACCCTGTATGGCAACTCCGTTTACGTGGTGGTCCCCAAGCAGGGTGACGACGGCAAGCCGCAGCTGGACGACAAGGGCCAGCCCTACCTGGTGGTCGAGCGCCGCTTCGTCAAGACCGGCGAGCGTCGTGCCGGCCTGGTGGTCATCGAGAGCGGCCTCAAGGCCGGCGAGCAGGTGGTCACCTCCGGCCAGCTCAAGCTGGATAACGGCGCCCATGTGGCGATCGTCGCCGACACGGCCCTCACCCTGAATCAGGACGCCAGCGCCGCCCAATAAGCGGCGCCAAGGACCCCAGCATGGCTTTTACCGATCCCTTTATCCGCCGCCCGGTGCTGGCCAGCGTGGTCAGCCTGCTGATCATCCTGCTCGGCATGCAGGCCTTCAGCAAACTGACCATCCGCCAGTACCCGCAGATGGAAAACGCCCTGATCACGGTGACCACCGCCTACCCCGGTGCCAACGCAGAGACCATCCAGGGCTACATCACCCAGCCGCTGCAGCAGAGCCTGGCCAGCGCCGAAGGCATCGACTACATGACTTCGGTCAGCCAGCAGAACGCCTCGGTCATCTCCATCTACGCGCGCATCGGCACCGACACCAACCGCCTGTTCACCGAGCTGCTGGCCAAGGCCAACGAGGTGAAGAACCAGCTGCCACAGGACGCCGAAGACCCGGTGCTGTCCAAGGAAGCGGCCGACTCCACGGCGCTGATGTACGTCAGCTTCTACAGCGACGAGCTGTCCAACCCGCAGATCACCGATTACCTCTCCCGGGTCATCCAGCCCAAGCTGGCCACCCTGCCGGGCCTTGCCGAGGCGCAGATCCTCGGCAACCAGGTGTTCGCCATGCGCCTGTGGCTCGACCCGGTGAAGATGGCCGCCTACGGCATCTCCGCCGCCGAACTGAACAGCGCCGTGCAGCGCTACAACTTCCTCGCCGCCGCCGGCGAAGTGAAGGGCCAGTACGTGGTCACCAGCATCAACGCCAGCACCGACCTGAAATCACCGGAGGCCTTCGGCGCCATTCCGGTGAAGACCGAGGGCGACCGCCGCGTGCTGGTGCGGGACATCGCCCGCGTCGAAATGGGCGCGGAAAACTACGATTCGATCAGTTCCTTCAGCGGCATTCCCTCGGTGTACATCGCCATCAAGGGCACCCCCAGCGCCAACCCGCTGGATGTGATCAAGCATGTGCGTGCTGCGCTGCCGGAGATCGAGGCGCAACTGCCGCCGAACCTGAAAGTTTCCATCGCCTACGACGCCACCCGCTTCATCCAGGCCTCCATTGACGAGGTGGTGAAGACCCTGGCCGAGGCGGTGCTGATCGTCATCGTGGTGGTCTTCCTGTTCCTTGGCGCGTTCCGCTCGGTGCTGATCCCGGTGATCACCATCCCGCTGTCGATGATCGGCGTGCTGTTCTTCATGCAGCTGATGGGCTACTCGATCAACCTGCTGACCCTGCTGGCCATGGTGCTGGCCATCGGCCTGGTGGTGGACGATGCCATCGTCGTCGTAGAAAACATCCACCGCCATATCGAGGAGGGCAAGACGCCGTTCCAGGCGGCCATCGAAGGCGCGCGGGAAATCGCCATCCCGGTCGTCTCGATGACCATCACTCTGGCGGCCGTGTACGCGCCGATCGGCTTCCTCGAAGGCCTTACCGGCGCGCTGTTCATGGAGTTCGCCCTGACCCTGGCCGGCGCGGTGATCATCTCCGGCATCGTCGCCCTGACCCTGTCGCCGATGATGTGCGCCAAGCTGCTGCGCCATGAAGAAAACCCCAGCGGCCTGGCCCATCGTCTCGATCAGATTTTCGACCGGCTCAAGCAGCGTTACCAGGCGGCCCTGCACGGCACTCTCAATACCCGTCCGGTGGTGATCGTGTTCGCTCTGATCGTCATGGCGCTGATCCCGGCGCTGCTCAAGTTCAGCAAGAGCGAGTTGGCGCCGGAGGAAGACCAGGGCATCGTCTTCCTCATTTCCAATGCGCCGCAGACCAGCAACCTGGACTACCTGAACGCCTATACCAAGGCCTTCGAGGAAATCTTCCGCAGCTTCCCCGAGTACTACTCATCGTTCCAGATCAACGGCTTCGACGGCGTGCAGTCCGGCATCGGCGGCTTCCTGCTCAAGCCCTGGGATGAGCGCGAGCGCACCCAAATGGAGCTGCTCCGGGAGGTGCAGGGCAAGCTCAACCAGATCACCGGTCTGCAGATCTTCGGCTTCAACCTGCCGGCCCTGCCGGGAACCGGTGACGGCCTGCCGTTCCAGTTCGTGATCAACACGCCGAACGACTATGAGTCGCTGCTGCAGGTGGCAGAACGGGTCAAGCAGGAGGCCATGGCCACCGGCAAGTTTGCCTTCCTCAACGTCGACCTGGCCTTCGACAAGCCGGAAGTGGTGGTCGAGATCGACCGCGAGAAGGCGGCGCAGATGGGCGTGTCGATGCAGGACCTGGGCAGCACGCTGGCCATCCTGCTCGGCGAGGGCGAGATCAACCGCTTCACCATCGACGGTCGCAGCTACAAGGTGATTGCCCAGGTCGAGCGCGCCTACCGCGACAATCCGCGCTGGCTGAACAAGTACCACGTGAAGAACGAGAGCGGGCAGATGGTGCCGCTGGCCACGCTGATCAGCATCAGCGACCGCGCCCGGCCGACCCGCCTGAAACAGTTCCAGCAGCTCAACTCGGCGATCATCGAAGGCGTGCCGATCGTCAGCATGGGCGATGCCGTGGAGACCATGCAGACCATCGCCAAGGCCCAGGCGCCTCGCGGTTACGCCTTCGACTACGCCGGCGCCTCGCGGCAGTTCGTGCAGGAGGGCAATGCCCTGCTGCTGACCTTCGGCCTGGCGCTGGCCATCATCTTCCTGGTGCTGGCCGCGCAGTTCGAGAGCTTCCGCGATCCGCTGGTGATCCTGGTCACCGTGCCGCTGTCGATCTGCGGCGCGCTGCTGCCGATCTTCCTCGGCGTATCGACGATGAACATCTACACCCAGGTCGGCCTGGTGACGCTGATCGGTCTGATCAGCAAGCACGGCATCCTCATCGTCGAGTTCGCCAACCAGCTGCAGCGCGACAAGGGGCTGTCGGTGCGCGAGGCGGTGGAAGAAGCCGCCTCGATCCGCCTGCGCCCGGTGCTGATGACGACCGCGGCAATGGTCTTCGGCATGGTGCCGCTGATCCTCGCCAGTGGCGCCGGTGCCGAGAGCCGTTTCGACATCGGCATCGTCATCGCCGCCGGCATGACCGTGGGCACCCTGTTCACCCTGTTCGTCCTGCCCTGCGTGTACAGCCTGCTGGCCAAGCCGCACCGGGCAGAACCGGCGCCGGAGCCCGGCACTTCACACGGATAGTGCCCGGACGAAAAAAAGCCCCGCAGTGCGGGGCTTTTTCTTGCAAGGCCGAACTCAGTACTGCTGGTACTGACCGGACTGAGGCGCCTGCTGCTGGGCACCCGGCAGCGGACGCAGGGTGACTTCCACCCGGCGATTCTGCGCGCGGCCATCGGGAGTGGCGTTGCTGGCAATCGGCTGATCCGGACCGGCACCACGGGTGGAAAGGCGCGAGCCATCCACACCCTGAGCGATCAGGTAGCTGGCCACGCTCTGTGCGCGGCGCTGCGACAGGCTCATGTTGTAGCTGTGGCTGCCGGTGTTGTCGGTGTGGCCGACGATCTCGATGCTGTTCTGGTTGTACTGGCGGAAGGAGTTGGCCAGGTTGTTCAGCGGCGCGTAGAAGCTGCCGGCAATGGCATCGGAATCGGTAGCAAAGGTGATGTTGCCAGGCATGATCAGCTGGATGGTGTCGCCCTGACGCTGCACCTGCACGCCGGTGCCCTGCATCTGCCGGCGCAGCTCTTCTTCCTGCTTGTCGGCGTAGTAGCCGTAACCACCGCCGGCGGCCGCACCGACCGCGGCGCCGATCAGCGCGCCCTTGCCGCGGTTGTCATGGTTGATCAGGGCGCCAGCGGCCGCCCCCGCCAGTGCACCGAGGCCACCATAGACGGCGGTCTTGTTGGTGTCGCCCTGGGCGGACTGGTCATAGGGGTTCTGCGAGGCACAGCCGCTGAGCAGGCTGGCAGCCAGCAGGGCTACGGCGAAACGATGGGGGGTCATGATCAACTCCTGGTCAATGAACGGCGGCCCGAACGGGGCTGCAGATTGGAACACAACAACGCGCAGAGATTCCGTGAATCAGGCACGCACGAAGGGGTTCTCGCGCATCTCGTCACCCAGGCGGGTATCCGGGCCGTGCCCGGTCACCACGGTGGCCTCCTCGTCCAGTGTATACAGGCGCTGACGAATCGAGCGCTCGATGGTCGGATAGTCGCCGCCCCACAGATCGGTACGGCCGATGCCGCGCTTGAACAGGGTGTCACCGGCAATCAGCAGCTTGGCCTGGGGAAACCAGAAGCTCATCGAGCCGGGCGTGTGCCCCGGCGTGTGCAGCGCCACACCGCAGCCACAGGCCAGCGCCTCGTCATCGGCCAGCCACTGGTCGGGGCTGGGTACCGGCGTGTAGGGCACGCCGAACAGCCGGCACTGCATCTCCAGATTATCCCAGAGGAACTGGTCGTCCTTGTGCAGGTGCAGGCTCGCGCCGGTCTTCTCCTTCATCTGCCCGGAGGCAAGGAAGTGATCCAGGTGCGCGTGGGTGTGGATGATGCTGACCACCTTGAGCCCCAGGGCATCGAGGCGCGCGAGGATATGTTCATGATCGCCGCCCGGATCGACCACGATGGCCTTCTTGGTAACCGGGTCGCCGATGATGGTGCAGTTGCACTGCAGGGGGCCGACGGGGAAGGTTTCACGGATCAGGGCCGGCTGGCTCATGGGGCGGTCTCCACAGACGAATCGGGCAGGCAAAGGTCGCCACGATAATCGCTGGGCAGCCGCCCCGTCCATTTGCGGAAGGCGCGGCGGAAGTTGGAGGCATCGTTGAAGCCCAGCAGGTAGGCGATCTCCTGCAGCGGCAGGTGGGTGGTACTGAGGTACTGCAGGGCCAGGCGCTTGCGCACCTCGTCGAGCACCTGCTGGTAGCTGGTGCCCTGACTGGCCAGATGGCGGCGCAGACTGCGGCCACTGGTGTGCAGGGCACGCGCCACGCTGTCCAGATCGGGGAATTCGCCGGGGCGCGCCAGCAGCAGGCGGCGCAGGCGCGGCAACAGGCCTTCCTGCACGTCCAGCGTGGCCAGCAGCGCCTCGCACTGCTGCTCGCACATCTGCACCGTGGCCGGGTTGGCCAGCGCCATGGGCCGCGCCAGGTAGTGCCGGGGGATGCTCAGCCAGTGCTGTGCCTGGTCGAACTGCGGGGCGACGCCGAACTGCTGGCGGTACCGCTCGGCATAAGGCGGTGCCGGGTAGGCAAAGCCCAGGGCGAAATCCGCTGGCGGTTCACCCAGCAGAAAACCGGCGATGGTGTGCAGGCTGCCGAACAGGCCTTCGGCGGCAAAGCGCGACAGCGGTCCCAGCGGCAGGCTCTCGCTGGCTCGCAGCTGCAGGTGGCTATCGCCCTCCAGCAGCTCCAGATCAAAGGCCAGACCGAGCACCCGGTAGTACTTGAGCGCGAACTGCAGGGCCTGGCCGAAGCTCGCGCTGGAGAGCACCGCATAGCCGAGGATGCCGTGGGTCGATACATTCAGGCGCTGGCCCATGGCCAGGCCCAGCGCCTCATCGGCGGTCAGCGCCAGCGCGGCAAAGACCAGCTGGTTGAAATCGAGAAACGACAGACGGCCATTGGGCGTCCCCAGCACTTCCGCGCGCACACCGGCGCGCTGGAGCAGCTGTTCGCGACCGATACCGCGCTCCTCGGCCAGCCCCAGCAGGACCTCGGCATAGGCCACCGGCACCAGCTCGGCTGTAGGGGTCATGGCTTGCTTCATCGTGGATATCTCGCCGCGGCGCACATGGCCGGAAATGACCTGCAACTTGGCAGAAGATAACCTTGTCCGACAAACCGCCACAAGCCCATAGTCGACGCTACCTCACCCAGCTTCATGCTGGGCCACAACAAGAACAACGATCTCGATACCGGGAGCCCGCCATGGCCAGTACCACCCCCGCAGGTCTGGAAATCCGCCCACGTCAGCTGGACTTCGACCTGCCCAATCCCCTGCCGCGCCACTGGCACGGCGGCAATGCCTTCAAGACCCACATGTTCAACGCCATGTCGGTGCTGTTCCCCGATGGCGAGCGCTTCTTCATCGAATCGGTGCGCCTGTTCCGCGAGCAGATCGAAGACCCGGTATTGAAGGAACAGATCCGCGGTTTCATCGGCCAGGAAGGTCACCACAGCCACGAGCACCTGGCCTACAACCAGCGCCTGCGCGAACTGGGCTACGACATCGACTATCTGGAGCGCGGCCTGAAAAGGCGCCTGGCCTTCGTCAAGAAGCACCTGCCGCACGATGCCCAGCTGGCCTCGACCTGCGCGGTCGAGCACTTCACCGCGATCATGGCCGACGCCCTGCTGAAAGATCCGCAGTGGCTCGCCGGTGCCGATCCGAAAATGGCCCGCCTGTGGCGCTGGCATGCCCTGGAAGAGACCGAACACAAGGCCGTGGCCTTCGATGTCTACCAGCAGACCTGTGGCAGCCGCTGGCTGCTGCGCCGCGCCATGCTGCAAAGCACCTTCTTCTTCACCTGGGACACCACCAAGGGCCTGCTGCACATGCTCAAGCGCGACGGCCTGCTGTGGAACTGGCGGGTGTGGCGTGATGGCCTGACCTGGCTGTGGGGCAAGGACGGTATCTACCGCAAGCTGGTCGGCGTGTACCTGGATTTCTACCGCGGTGACTTCCACCCCTGGCAGCACAACAACCTGGAGCTGGTGGCCCGGTTCAAGGGCGACTACGAGCCGCAAAACAGCGCCGCCGCCTGACAGCGGCACAAACGAAAAAGGCCCCTCGCGGGGCCTTTTTGCTGCCTGACGTATCAATCAGCTGCGCAGGAAGGCCAGCGCATCAGCCGCCGACAGTTCGGGAATTTCTTCCATCGGGATATGCCCAACCCCCGCGTAGACCTTGACCTGCAACCCCGGCACATCGCGCTGCCAGAGCGGTACGTGCTTGGGCGAAATCCAGCGGTCCAGCTCACCCCACATCAGCAGGGTGGGCACTTTCAGCTCTGCCACGCGGGCCCCGGTGCCTTCCAGTTCGGTACGGTTGACGCCCAGCAGCACGCGGAAGATTTCCATCATGCCGCGGCGATTGCCGGGACGCCGGGTCAGGTCGTAGTAACGCTGCACCACGCCATCCTTGATGCGACCCGCGTCGCCGTAGACCTCCTTGATACCCTGGGCGATCAGCGCCCGCGGCATCCACAACGGCATCGCCCAGGTGGCCCCCGGCAGCTCGGCAGCCGCGATCATCCACGGCACCTTGCGCATCGGGTAGCCCGCCGGGTCGAGCATGATCAGCTTTTCCACCCGCTGCGGCTGCGCCAGGGCGAAGTTCCAGGCGATATAGCCGCCCAGCGAGTTACCGATGATCGAGGCTTTGCCGACCTTGAGGAAATCCAGCAGGCTGGTCATGACCTTGAGCATGCGCTCGGCGCTGTACACGCCATCGCGCGCCGGGCCAGTCAGGCCGAAGCCAGGCACATCGAAACGGATGATGCGGTAATCGCTGGCCATGGCCTGCACCCAGCCATCCCAGGTGTGCAGCGAGGCCACCACGCCATGAATCATCACCAGCACCGGGCCGTTGGCATTGCCCTCGTCACGGTAATGCACATTGAAACCGTCCAGTTCGACATAGCGTGAACCGTCGCGGGCATTGCCGTAGCGCGACTTCACGGCATCCAGCGGCAGCTCGCCAAACCCCAGGCGGGCCAGGCCATTGGCCAGTGGCGGCAGCATGGCCGCAGGCAGGGAGGCGGTGGAAGCAGACATGGCAGAACTCCTGGCTTGTTATTGTTCCACCATCAGAGCACGGCACCGCCCATCATGCGCCCCAACCTAGGTCGTGCGAGGACAAAGCACCGCCAGCAACAGATCACCCAGCACGGTCTTGGCCTCGCCGATCTCCTGACGCGGCGCGGCGCGGTTGAGCAGATTGAGCGAGGCGGCCTCCATCGCCCAGATCAGCGCCTGGTAGGTCAGCGCCGGGAACTCCTTGCCGGTCAGGGCCAGGCGTTGCTGCAGCAGCGCCTGCATTTCGGCATGGGCCTGCTGACGATGCACCGCCAGCGGCGAGTCGCCGCGCAGCGCCTCCTCCTGCATCAGGCGGATGATCGGCCCCACCGACAGGTGATAGTCGAAGAACAATCCGACCATCGCGCGCAGCCAGCTCTCCATGTCGGCACCCGGCTGCAGCTCGCGAAAGCGCGCCAGCAGCAGCGCCACCGCCGTGCAGTAGATGCCCTCGAGCACGTCCATCTTGTTGGCGAAATACTTGTAGAACGTGCGCCGCGAAACCTGAGCAGCCTCCAGCAGATCATTCACCGTGGTGTCGGCCAGCCCCTTGCGCACGAATACCGGGATCGCGGCCAGCTGGATATTGGTACGCTGCAGATGGCTGACCAGCGGTCCCTCGCCCTGCTCGCGCGCCACCGCCTGAACCCCGCCAAGGTCCTCGAATACCGCACGCACCACACCCAGATCGGCCTGATTCATCTTCGCTCCAGAACTGCCAAACCCCACCCAAGACAGGGTGACTCCGTCAGGGACAAGCCGTTACTCTTGCCGCGCCCCTTGCTGCGGATACCCGTCATGACCCTAACACGCCGACTGCTCTGGCCGCTGGCCATCCTTTTACTGGTCAGCAGTCGCCTGCCTGCCGCCGAGCTGTTCTACCTGGGGCAGAAGATTCCCGACATCCAGCGCCCCTGGAGCAGTGGCGACTACCGCCTGCTGATCGAGGCGCTGGACAAGATCGACAAGACCCAGGTCAACGCCCTGCCCCGGCGCAGCGGCGAGTTCACGGGGCCGATCTACCAGCGCATGACCAGCCCGGACAACTTCAAGCCGCAGCTGAATATCTATGCGCCGCTGGAGCTGCGCCAGAACGAGGCGCGCGAGGTGCTGTTCCAGCTCAAGGAGCTGATGCGCCTGTACTTCGACTTCAAGGCCGTGCAGCAGCCCTACGGCGCCGAAGCGCTCGGCCTGATGACCTACTCGCTGCGCCAGCAGGCCATCCTGTTCACCCTGACCACCGAGTTCTGGATGACCCTGGCGGCCAGCGAGCAAGGCAGCCCGGTGCGCTTGAAAGGCCTGGGCGAAACCAAGGCGGCGGCGGCCATGCTGACCTCCAGCGCCATCGACTACCTCGACCTGACCAAGCAGTTCGACCGCGAGGAACTGGTGCTGTACAGCGCCGAGCTGGCCAAGCAGTTGCCCGACCTGTTCGTCCACCTGCCGCAACCGGTGCGCGTCGACCTGCTCACCCGCATCGAGACCCTGAGCCGCCAGCATGCCTACACCGAGGTGCGCCGCAACATGGCCGACCTGCTGCCGG
>CALMID010000395.1 GCA_937863915.1 uncultured Pseudomonas sp. | reverse complement strand
TAATCGCTGGACCTGTCGGCATCACCCTCGGCTCGGTATCCGGCGCCATTCTCGGTGGCCTGGCCGGAGGCGTCGGTGGATGTGCGATTGGCGCTCAGCTCGGCGAGTCGCTCGACCGCCATGTCCTGGCCCACAACCTCTGCCTGCTCTGCGGTCATCGCTTCAACCTCCCGGCCTGATTCGGCCACCGCTCTCCTCTTACTTATTCATCACTGATTGCCGGTGCTGCGCCATGCGCGGCGCTTTATGCCGGCCTGCACCCAAAGGAAATTCGTCATGGCTCATCAAATCGAACAAATGGCCTACGTTGGCGCTACTCCGTGGCACGGCCTGGGCAACAACCTGCCGCAGAAACAGCCCATCGAAGTCTGGCAACGCGAAGCCGGCATGGATTGGCAGATCCTGGAAAGCCCCGTGCACTTCAAGTCGGACGCAATCGGCCATCTGGGCGCGATCCACTCATTCCCCGAGCAGAAGGTGCTCTACCGTTCGGACACCAAGGCACCGCTGTCGGTGGTCTCGCAGCGTTACCACACCGTACAGCCCAAGGATGTACTGGAGTTCTACCGGGATCTGACCGAGGTTTCCGGTTACGAGCTGGAAACTGCTGGCGTGCTCAAAGGCGGTCGCAAGTTCTGGGCGCTGGCACGCACTGGCCAGGGCGCTGCACTCAAGGGCAATGACCAGGTGAATGGCTATTTGCTGCTCGCCACTTCCTGTGACGGCACTCTGGCCACCACCGCAACGCCCACCACTATCCGGGTGGTCTGCAACAACACACTGACCATCGCCCTGGACGGCACCAGCCGTGCGATCAAGGTGCCGCACAGCACCCGCTTCGACGGCGATCTGGTGAAGAAGCAGCTCGGCATCGCCGTCTCGCAATGGGACGACTTCATGTACCGCATGCGCCACCTGGCTGAACGCAAGGTGCAGTGGCATGAGGCACTGGGCTTCTTCATGAACGTGATGTGTGAGACCAGCCCGACCGGTCCGCTTCCTGAACAGCTGCCGAACGAGCGCGCTCTGCGCAAAGTGCAGGAGCTGTACGAAGGCCGTGGCCGGGGCAGTCAGCTCGACTCGGCACGCGGCACCGCCTGGGGCCTGCTCAAT
>CALMID010000394.1 GCA_937863915.1 uncultured Pseudomonas sp. | reverse complement strand
GCCTGTTTTTGCCTTGCGCTGGCGGCCTCGCCAACGTTTTTCAACGGCCTGCTAGATTTCGACCTGAGTGCCCAGTTCGATCACCCGGTTGGTCGGCAGCTGGAAGTAGCGCATGGTGCTGTTGGCATTCTTCAGCAGGAAGGCGAACAGGCTTTCGCGCCAGGTGATCATGCCGATGCGCTTGCTCGGGATGATGGTTTCGCGGCTGAGGAAGTAGGTGGTGTGCATCGGTGTGAAGTCGAGGAAGTCGTACGGGCTCTGCGCCAGCGCGGCCGGCACGTTGGGCGCATCCATGTAGCCGAAGTGCAGGGTCATGCGGAAGAAACCGGTGCCGAAGTTTTCCACCGCGAAACGCTCGCTGCGCGGCACGTGCGGGTGGTCGGCGATGCGCACGGTGAGCATCACCACCTGCTGGTGCAGCACCTGGTTGTGCAGCAGGTTGTGCAGCAAGGCATGGGGCACCGAATCCGGGCGGGCATTGAGGAACACGGCGGTGCCGTTGACCCGATGCGGCGGCTGCATGGCGATGCTGGAGACGAATACCGGCAGGGGCAGGGCGGTATCGTCCAGCCTGTTCATGAGCAGCTCGCGGCCGCGCTTCCAGGTGGTCATCAGGATGAACAGGGCCAGGCCGGCCACCACCGGGAAGGCACCGCCCTGGAAGATCTTCGGCACGTTGGCGGAAAAGAACAGGCTGTCGACCACGAAGAAGCACAGCAGCAGCGGGATGGCCAGCCAGCGCGGGCTTTTCCACAGCAGCAGGGCCACCGCCGAGACCAGCAGGGTGTCGATCAGCATGGTGGTGGTCACCGCCACGCCATAGGCCGAAGCCAGTGCGCCGGAGCTCTGGAAGCCGATCACCAGCAGGATCACCCCGACCATCAGGGCCCAGTTGACCACGCCGACGTAGATCTGCCCTTCCTCGTTGCTGGAGGTGTGCTGAATCTGCATGCGCGGTACATAGCCGAGCTGGATGGCCTGGCGGGTCAGGGAGAAGGCGCCGGAAATCACCGCCTGCGAGGCGATGATGGTCGACAGGGTGGCCAGAGCGATCATCGGCATCAGCGCCCAGGCCGGGGCCAGCAGGTAGAAGGGGTTGCGCGCCGCCTCGGGGTTGTCGAGCAGCAGCGCGCCCTGGCCGAAGTAGTTGAGCACCAGGCCGGGTAGCACCAGGCTGAACCAGGCGCGGGCGATGGGCTTGCGACCGAAGTGGCCCATATCGGCATACAGCGCTTCGGCGCCGGTCAGCGCCAGCACCACGGCGGCGAGTATGGTGATGCCGATGCCGGGGTGGCTGATGAAGAAGTTGTAGGCCCACCAGGGGTTGAGGGCGTGCAGCACTTCCGGGTGGCGGAGGATGCCGTAGATGCCCAGGGCGCCGAGGGTGGTGAACCACAGGCCCATCACCGGGCCGAACAGGATGCCGATGCGCGCGGTGCCGTGCTTCTGGATCAGGAACAGGCCGATCAGCAGGATCACGGTGATCGGCACTACCCAGTGGCCGACACCGGGCAGTGCCACGTCGAGGCCTTCGACGGCGGAGAGCACGGAAATCGCCGGGGTGATCATGCTGTCGCCGTAGAACAGGGCGGTGCCGGCCAGGCCGAGCAGCACCAGCAGGCGCGACAGGCGCGGGTAGGCACTGGTGGCGCGGCGTGCCAGGGCGGTCAGGGCCATGACCCCGCCTTCGCCCTCGTTGTCGGCGCGCAGGATGACCAGCACGTATTTCAGTGCCACTACCCAGATCAGCGACCAGAAGATCAGCGAGAGAATGCCGTAGACGCCGGCCGGGTCGACGCTGACGCCGTAGTGACCGGCGAAGACTTCCTTGAGGGTGTACAGCGGGCTGGTGCCGATATCGCCGTAGACCACGCCGAGGGCGGCGACGGTCAGGCTGAGACTGCCGGTTTTGCTGTCGTGGCTCATGAAAATGACCTGCTGCTGGACAGGCGGCGCATGCTGCGCCGATTCAGTCTGACGGACAAGCGTCCCAGGTCAGGCCATCGTGCAGCCTGGCCGAGGCATAGTGTCGCAGCGTAGTCCGGTTTTCAGCGCCGTGGCGGCAGGGGGCGGGTGCGGCCGCTGCCGTCGATGGCAACGAACACGAACAGCGCTTCGGTGACCTTGCGCCATTCGCTGGAGAGCGGGTCGTCGCTCCACACCTCGACCAGCATCTTCACCGAGCTGCGGCCGATTTCCTGGGCCTGGGTATAGAAGGTCAGCTGGGCGCCGACGGCGACCGGCACGAGGAAGGCCATGCGGTCGATGGCCACGGTGGCAACTCGGCCGCCGGCAATCTTGCTGGCCGCGGCGGTGCCGGCGAGGTCCATCTGCGACACCAGCCAGCCGCCGTAGATATCGCCAAACCCATTGGTTTCGCGCGGCAGGGCGGTGATCTGCATGGCCAGATCGCCTTGGGGGGTCGGTTCGTCCTGCTCGTATGCGTCGATCATGCCGATGGGCCTCAGACCCTGTTGTCATTGTTATGGCAGCGCCGCAAAGCCGAGAGCAGAGGGCGCGGCGCATTATATAGAGCTTGTCGGACAATCGCGACCGGGCAGTTTCGCTGCAGCTTGATGAGTCATGAGCGGTGCGCCGCGCCGGCGGATTTTGCTATCTTCGCCGCGCCCGGGCCCTGCGCGCCGTCCACCCCTGACAAGAAGGCCACACCATGTCTGTGACCACCTCCGCCGACCTGCATCGCCCGCTGAACCGCAGCGACTACAAGACCCTGTCGCTGTCCGCCCTCGGCGGCGCGCTGGAGTTCTACGACTTCATCATCTTCGTGTTCTTCGCCGCCGTGGTCAGCGAGCTGTTCTTCCCGGCGGACATGCCTGAATGGCTGCGCCAGCTGCAGACCTTCGGCCTGTTTGCCGCCGGCTACCTGGCCCGCCCGCTGGGTGGCGTGGTGATGGCGCACTTCGGCGACCTGCTCGGGCGCAAGCGCATGTTCACCCTGAGCATCTTCCTGATGGCCGTGCCCACGCTGATCATGGGTCTGCTGCCGACCTATGCGCAGATCGGCATCTGGGCGCCGCTGGCGCTGCTGCTGATGCGCATCCTGCAGGGCGCGGCGATCGGCGGGGAAGTGCCGGGGGCCTGGGTGTTCGTCGCCGAGCATGTGCCGCGCCAGCGCATCGGCCTGGCTTGCGGCACCCTCACCGCCGGACTGACCGCCGGCATCCTGCTCGGCTCGCTGGTGGCGACGCTGATCAACGCCATTTACACCCCGGCGGAGGTCAAGGATTACGCCTGGCGTCTGCCGTTCGTGCTGGGCGGCGTGTTCGGTTTCTTTGCCGTATGGCTGCGCCAGTGGCTGCACGAGACGCCGGTGTTCGCCGAGCTGCAGCAGCGCCAGGCGCTGGCCGCCGAGCTGCCGCTAAAAGCGGTGGTGCGTGATCACCGTGGCGCGGTGGTGCTGTCCATGCTGCTGACCTGGCTGCTCTCGGCCGGCATCGTGGTGATGATCCTGATGACCCCCACCGTGCTGCAGAAGGCCTTTGGCTTTGCGCCGGTCGACACGCTCCAGGCCAACAGCCTGGCCATCGTCGCCCTGAGTCTGGGCTGCGTGTTGGCCGGCATGCTGGCCGACCGCTTTGGCGCCGGCAAGGTGTTTAGCCTGGGCTGCCTGGCGCTGGGCGGCTCCAGCTGGCTGCTCTACAGCAGTGTCGGCGCGCACCCGGACTGGCTGTTCCCGCTGTATGCGCTGACCGGCCTGTGCGTCGGCGTGATCGGCGCGGTGCCTTTCGTGCTGGTGCAGGCGTTCCCGGCGGTGGTGCGCTTCTCCGGGCTGTCGTTCTCCTACAACCTGGCCTACGCCATCTTCGGCGGGCTGACGCCGATGGTGGTGGCCGGTCTGCTCAAGTACAGCGCCATGGGGCCGGCCTGGTACGTGCTGGGCCTGAGTGCGCTGGGCTGTGCCATTGGCTTGTACCTGTGGCGCCGCCCTGTGCAGGCGTGATTGCCGCTGATCTGAAAATGGCCCTGCGGGGCCATTTTTTATTGGCGGGCCGCTTTAATCGAATTGTCACAATTGGGCCATAGAGTGTTCATGCGGCCACCCGATACTGGCCCCCGAATTCGCTTATCCCCATAAGCACTCACCCTCGTCCTGCTTAGGAGCAAGGCATGAAACTCAAGCGTTTGATGGCGGCCCTGACGTTTGCCGCTGCTGGTGTTAGCGCAGCTTCCGCTGTTGCAGCTGTTGATCCGTCGATTCCGTCCTACACCAAGGGCGCGGGTGTTTCCGGCAACCTGTCGAGCATCGGTTCCGACTCCCTGGCCAACCTGATGACGCTGTGGGCCGAGGAATACAAGAAGCAGTACCCGAGCGTGAACATCCAGATCCAGGCTGCCGGTTCCTCCACCGCGCCGCCCGCCCTGACCGAAGGCACCGCCAACCTCGGCCCGATGAGCCGCGAGATGAAGGATGTCGAGCTGCAGGCCTTCGAGGCCAAGTACGGTTACAAACCGACTGCCGTACCGGTGGCCGTGGACGCCCTGGCGGTGTTCGTGCACAAGGACAACCCGATCAAGTCCCTGGACATGGCTCAGGTTGACGGCATCTTCTCCAGCAACCGCCTGTGCGGTGGCAGCAACATCCAGAAGTGGGGCGACCTGGGTCTGACCGGTGAGTGGGCTGACAAGCCGATCCAGCTGTTCGGTCGTAACTCGGTGTCCGGCACCTACGGTTACTTCAAGGAAACCGCGCTGTGCAAGGGCGACTTCCGTGGCAACGTCAACGAGCAGCCGGGTTCCGCCTCGGTGGTGCAGTCGGTCAGCCAGTCGCTGAACGGCATCGGCTACTCCGGCATCGGCTACAAGACCGCTTCGGTCAAGGCCGTACCGCTGTCGAAGAAAGGCGGCGAAGCCTTTGAAGCCAACGAAGCCAACGCCCTGGCTGGCAAGTTCCCGCTGGCGCGCTTCTTCTTCGTCTACGTGAACAAGGCGCCGAACAAGCCGCTGGCTCCGCTGGAAGCCGAATTCCTGAAGATGGTGCTGTCCCAGCAGGGCCAGCAGGTCGTGGCCAAGGATGGTTACATCCCGCTGCCGGCCAAGATTGTTGAGAAAACCCGCAAGGACCTCGGCCTGTAAGGCCTGAGTAACGGGCGCCAACCAGCGCCCGCACAGGGAAGTGAAGCCCGCCCGGCGCGATCCGCCGAGCGGGCTTTGTTGCGAAATATGATTGTCATCTTTGTGTCACAAATAATCGTTAGGGTGCGCGCATGACAGATTTGGCCTCCGCAAACATGAACGCTAATACCTCTCCCGCGCGCATTGATTTCAATACGCCGGCCTTGCAGCGCAAGCGCCGTATCCGAGCTTTCAAGGATCACCTGACCCGCTGGTACGTGGGCGTGGGTGGTCTGGCCGTGCTGGCCGCCATTACCCTGATCTTCTTCTACCTGGCCTATGTGGTGCTGCCGCTGTTCCAGGGCGCCTCGCTGAGCAAGAAGGCCGACTACACCCCGACCTGGGCCGCCGAGCTGGGCAAGCCGCTGCTGCTGTCCATCGAGGAGCAGAACGAGATCGGCCTGTTCCTGGACAAGAATGGCCAGGCGGTGTTCTTCAGCGTCGCCGACGGTGCCGAGCGTCAGCGCTTCCAGCTGCCGCTGCCGGCCGGCGTGAGCATCAGCGCCATCGGTGAAGACCAGCCGGGTAGCCAGCGCTTTGTCCTCGGTCTGTCCAACGGCCAGGCGCTGGTGGTGCAGGCCGGGACCAAGGTCAGCTACCCGAATGACCAGAAACTGGTCGAGCCGGTGCTCAACTACCCGTATGGCAACAGCCCGCTGACCCTCGATCCGCAGGGTCGCGCCCTGGAGCACGTGGGTGTCGCCGCGGGTGACGAAAGCCTGCTGCTGAGCGCCTCGGTGGGCAGCGAAGTGCTGGTACTCAACGTCACCGAAGAGTCCAACATGTTCACCGGCGAGACCACTCTGACCGAGGAACGCATCGCCCTGCCGCAGATCGCCGACCCGATCAAGGCGGTGATCGTCGAGCCGCGTCAGCAGTGGCTGTATGTGATCAACGGCCGCGCCACCGCGGATGTATTCAACCTGCGCAGCAAGCAGCTGCTGGGCCGCTACAAGCTCAGCGAAGACGGCAACGTCGAAGTCACCAGCGCCAGCCTGCTGCTCGGTGGCATCTCGCTGATGGTGGGTGACTCCAAGGGCGGCATCGGCCAGTGGTTCATGGTCCGCGACAAGGACGACAACTTCGCGCTCAAGCATATCCGCCAGTTCCAGCAGGGCGATGCGCCGATCGTGCAGGTCTCGGCCGAACAGCGCCGCAAGGGCTTCGTGGCCCTCGATCAGGCCGGCCAGCTGGGCGTGTTCCACAGCACCGCCGAACGCACCCTGCTGATCGAGCCGCTGCAGGGCGGCGCCCAGGCGCTGGCCCTGTCGCCGCGAGCCAACCGCGTGCTGAGCGTGGACGACAAGGGCGAGTTCCACCTGCAGCGTCTGGACAACAAGCACCCGGAAATCTCCTGGAGCTCGCTGTGGAACAAGGTCTGGTACGAGACCTACGACAAGCCCGAGTACATCTGGCAGTCCACCGCCGCCAACACCGATTTCGAACCGAAGATGAGCCTGGCGCCGCTGACGTTCGGTACCCTCAAGGCGGCGTTCTACGCCATGCTGCTGGCCGCGCCGCTGGCCATTGCCGCCGCCATCTACACCGCCTACTTCATGGCCCCGGCCATGCGCCGCAAGGTCAAGCCGGTGATCGAGCTGATGGAAGCGCTGCCGACGGTGATCCTCGGCTTCTTCGCCGGCCTGTTCCTGGCGCCCTATGTGGAAGGCCACCTGCCGGGCATCTTCAGCCTGCTGATCCTCACGCCGCTGGGCATCCTGCTGGCCGGCTTCATCTGGAGCCGCCTGCCCGAGCGCATCCGCCTGTCGGTCCCGGCCGGCTGGGAAGCGGCCATCCTGATTCCGGTGGTGCTGGCCACGGCGGCTTTTGCCCTGTCGATCAGCCCGACCCTGGAAGTGGCCTTCTTCAACGGCGACATGCGCCTGTGGATCAGCAATGACCTGGGCATCACCTACGACCAGCGCAACGCCCTGATCGTCGGTCTGGCCATGGGCTTCGCGGTGATCCCGAACATCTTCTCGATCGCCGAAGACGCCGTGTTCAGCGTGCCCAAGAGCCTCACCTACGGTTCCCTGGCCCTCGGCGCCACGCCGTGGCAGACCCTCACCCGCGTGGTGATCCTGACCGCCAGCCCGGGCATCTTCTCGGCGCTGATGATCGGCATGGGCCGCGCCGTGGGCGAAACCATGATCGTGCTGATGTCCACCGGCAACACCCCGCTGATGGAAGCCAACCTGTTCGAGGGCATGCGTACCCTGGCGGCCAACGTGGCGGTGGAAATGCCGGAATCGGAGCTGGGCAGTACCCACTACCGCGTCCTGTTCCTGTCGGCGCTGGTGTTGCTGTCGTTCACCTTCGTGATGAATACCCTGGCCGAACTGATCCGTCAGCGCCTGCGCGTGAAATACGCCTCGCTGTAACCGGCGGATGAAGAGGAAAGAATCGTGAGCAAGCAGTCCTTCAAGAGCTGGTACAAGAGCGGCGAACCGGGCATTTGGATGAGCGGTGGCGCTGTGGCCATTGCGGTGATCATGACCATCGGCCTGATGGCGGTGATCGCCGTGCGCGGCCTCGGCCACTTCTGGCCGTCCGATGTGATCGAGGCGCGTTACAGCGTGCCGGGGCAGCCGGTGCAGATGCTGCTCGGCGAGCTGGTGCAGGAAGAAGAGGTCACCCGCGAGCGCCTGGCCGGTGCCGGCCTGCCGATTCCGGCGGATGCCCCCGAGTTCATGCGTCGCGACCTGTTCAAGGTCGGCAACCGTGACCTGACCGGCGCCGATTTCACCTGGCTGGTCGGCGACTGGCTGAGCGAGCACAAGACGCCGGAAGACATCGTGGTGCTGGAGCGCCGCGAGTGGGGCAATTTCTACGGTCGCCTGGTCAACGTGCAGGAAGCCGGCAAGGTGGTCGCCGAGGGCGACGCCGCCTGGGCCGAGCTGCAAAAGCGCATCGAACGTGTCGACGGTCTGCAGGCCAAGCTGAACAAGCTGCACAAGGGCGACATCGGCGCGATCAACCACGGCCTTGAGCGCCTGCGCCTGCAGGAACGCAAGCTGGAACTCAATGGCCAGCTGAGCGATCAGGCCAAGGCCGATCTGGCGGCCGAGCGCGCCGAGCTGAATGCCCGCTACCAGGGCCTCGAAGCCGAGCTGATGGCGCTCAATGCCGAGTTCGACCGTGACAGCGCCACCTTCAAGGCCATCGATGGCCGCGAAGTGAACCTGACCCTGGGCAAGCTGGTGCATGCCTACAAACCCAACGCCATGGGCCCGCTGGACAAGATCGGCTTCTACTTCGCCAAGCTGTGGGAGTTCCTCAGCGACGAGCCGCGCGAAGCCAACACCGAGGGCGGCATCTTCCCGGCCATCTTCGGCACCGTGATGATGACCCTGATCATGGCCATCCTGGTCACCCCGTTCGGCGTGCTGGCGGCGGTGTACCTGCGCGAATACGCCAAGCAGGGCACCATGACCCGCATCATCCGCATCGCCGTGAACAACCTGGCCGGTGTACCGGCCATCGTCTACGGCGTGTTCGGCCTGGGCTTCTTCGTCTACATGGTGGGTGGTTCCATCGACCGCCTGTTCTTCCCGGAAGCCGCGCCGGCGCCGACCTTCGGCACCCCGGGTCTGCTCTGGGCCTCGGTGACCCTGGCGATCCTCGCCGTGCCGGTGGTGATCGTCGCCACCGAGGAAGGCCTGGCGCGTATCCCGCGGGCCGTGCGTGAAGGCTCCCTGGCGCTCGGCGCGACCAAGGCCGAGACCCTGTGGAAGGTGGTGCTGCCGATGGCCAGCCCGGCCATGATGACCGGCCTGATCCTCGCCGTGGCGCGTGCCGCCGGTGAAGTGGCGCCGCTGATGCTGGTGGGCGTGGTCAAGCTGGCGCCGACCCTGCCGGTCGATGGCAACTATCCCTTCGTGCACCTGGATCAGAAGATCATGCACCTGGGCTTCCATATCTACGACGTCGGCTTCCAGAGCCCGAACGTCGAGGCCGCGCGGCCGCTGGTATTCGCTACCGCGCTGCTGCTGGTGCTGGTGATTGCCTTGCTCAACTTCGCCGCGGTGGCCATTCGTAACCGCCTGCGCGAGAAGTACAAGGCGCTGGAAAACTGATTTCGACGTGAACGCCGTGGCCGGCCGACTGCCGCCACGGCAACCCAGAATTGATAGCGTAGGGAGTTCCCCATGCAGCATGAAACCCACAGCCACGGCATGAACATGGCCGCCCTCGGTCGTGACAAGCAGGACCTCAACCTGGCCAACGAGAGCACCTGCCTCGATGTCCCCGGCCTGTCCCTGTTCTACGGCGACAAGCAGGCCCTGTACGACGTGCGCATGAGCATTCCGCGGCAGCGCGTGACCGCCTTCATCGGCCCGTCGGGCTGCGGCAAGTCGACCCTGCTGCGCTGCTTCAACCGCATGAACGATCTGGTCGATGGCTGCCGCGTGGAAGGTGAGATCCTCCTCGACGGACAGAACATCTATCGCAAGGGCGAGGACGTGGCCGAGCTGCGTCGCCGCGTCGGCATGGTGTTCCAGAAGCCCAACCCGTTCCCCAAGAGCATCTACGAGAACGTCGCCTACGGCCTGCGCATCCAGGGCATCAACCAGAAGCGCGTGCTCGACGAAGCGGTGGAACAGTCGCTGCGCGGCGCCGCGCTGTGGGACGAGGTCAAGGACCGTCTCGATGAATCGGCTCTGGGCATGTCCGGTGGTCAGCAGCAGCGTCTGGTGATTGCCCGTACCATCGCCGTGCAGCCCGAAGTGCTGCTGCTCGACGAACCCTGCTCGGCGCTGGACCCGATCTCGACCCTCAAAGTCGAAGAGCTGATCTACGAACTGAAATCCAAGTTCACCATCGTCATCGTGACCCACAACATGCAGCAGGCGGCGCGTGTCTCCGACTACACCGCGTTCATGTACATGGGCAAACTGATCGAGTTCGGTGACACCGATACGCTGTTCACCAACCCGGCGAAAAAACAAACTGAAGATTACATCACCGGTCGTTACGGCTAAGGCACAGCAGTTCCCTCTCCCAGTGGGAGAGGGTCAGGGTGAGGGGCAGCGATTCCCTCATCCGAACGCGGCCCGCCCCGCCCCTTTCCGGCGGGAGAGGGGAGAACAACCCGGCTCAGGATTCCCAGATGATCAATAAAGACAACCTCTCCCAGCACATCTCCCAGCAGTTCAACGCCGAGCTGGAGGAGGTGCGCAGCCACCTGCTGGCCATGGGCGGCCTGGTCGAGAAGCAGGTCAACGACGCCGTCACCGCACTGATCGAGGCCGATTCCGGCCTGGCCCAGCAGGTGCGCGAGATCGACGACGAGATCAACCAGATGGAGCGCAACATCGACGAGGAGTGCGTGCGCATCCTCGCCCGGCGCCAGCCGGCGGCGTCCGACCTGCGGCTGATCATCAGCGTGTCCAAGTCGGTGATCGACCTGGAGCGCATCGGCGACGAGGCGAGCAAGATCGCCCGGCGTGCCATCCAGCTGTGC
>CALMID010000393.1 GCA_937863915.1 uncultured Pseudomonas sp. | reverse complement strand
GAGCGCCAGGATTACCAGCGGGTGGGGCTGGAAGAGGGCGTACGTGCATTGCTCGGCGTGATCATGGCCAGCAGCGCCTGCCCGTTGCTCGGGCGTCTGCGGCCGATGGCGCAGCAGCATCTGCCGTTCGCCAGCCAGTCGGAGTTCATTCAGCGCGCGGTGTCGCAATACCTGACCCGGCAGTACTTCAATTACCGTGAAGGTCGTCTGGCTGACTGGGATCTCAAGGGGCTGGTGCGCCTGTATCAGCAGTTGCAGCTGGTCAATCAGGCCTTCTGGCAGCGCATCCTCGATACCTGTGAGGGCGACTCCAACCTCAAGGCCTTCCTCAGCTTCTTCTCCATGGCCTCGAGCCTGAGCTACTCGCTGGAAACCCAGCTGCAGAAGATCAGGCCGATGGTCATGAGTGCCGGTGATTCGCTGGAGTTCGGCGCCTAAGTCAGTTTCACGCTGGCTTTTTCAGGCGCACCGCCAGCACGTCGCAGGGTGCGCCATGCAGCAGGTCGTTGGCGGTTGAGCCCAGCAGCAGGGCCAGACCGTGACGACCATGGCTGCCGACCACAATCAGGTCGCACTGCTGTTCACTGGCCAGTTCATGGATTTCCTGGCGTGGCTGGCCAAAGCCCAGGTGGCAGTTGTCCGGCGTCAGTTGCGGGTACTGCCGGGCAAAGTTGTCCAGGCGCTGCTGGGCCTGCTGTTGCTGCTGTTGCTGGAGAATCGACAGATCCATCGGGACGTCGCCACCAAAGGCCATGGCCATGGGCTCGATCACGTGGATCAGGGAAACTCGGGCGCCGTCGCGACTGGCCAGCTCAATGGCGCGTTGTAGCACCGGGTGGCATTCCTCGCTGAGATCGACGGCAATCAGTACGTGCTGGTAGGCCATGACAAACTCCTGTTCCGTTTAGCCATTGTTTGAGTATGGCGCTTGTTTGAGAGGTTCTGTCCATGAATGCATGGATTGTCGTGCTGTTGCTGGCGGCGGCATTCAGTCCGCTGGTGTGGATTGTGCCGTCCCGGCGTCAGCGTGGACAGATGGATGTGCGCCTGGCCGCGCGGCGCATGGGGCTGGGCATGCAGATGGCGCGGCCGGAGTGGCCGCACTGGATGCAGCCGGAGCCGCCAGCGGCCTGTCCGCAATATCACCGTCAGCGCCTGGCCGGACGTGGCGACTGGAGCTTCTGGCAGGTGGCGCCGGGGGAGTGGCATAACCGCTGGCGTGAGCCCTGTGTTGAAGAACCCTTGCTGCAGCTGTTGCGGCGCTTGCCGGCGGATGTCTATCAGGTCGACGCGAACAAGCAGATGTTGGCGTTGTACTGGGGCGAGCGGGGAGGCGAGGAGGAACTGAAGTCGATAGTGGAGGTCATGCAGCAGTTGGCTCGCCTCTGAGCATGAGCGGCGGACGCCGGATTGGTGTCCGCGCAGTGGGACTTACAGCTTGCCGGCAGCGTACAGCTCGGAGGTCTTCTCCAGGCCGCTGATGATCTGTTCGGAATACTTGCTGATCAGGAAGGGCACGCTGTTTTCGTTGTAGTTCTTCAGCGATTTCTCGATGTAGTTCCACTTGGTCTGCACGCTTTGCAGGCTCGCCTTGATTTCCGCCGTGTTGCGTGGCGAGGCTTTAAGTTCCTGCAGGCGCTTGTTGAAGTCGACCGCCAGCTCATCGATGGCACGTTCATCGCCACCGCCAAAGAAGCTTGCACCCACCGAAGCGCTGCGCGAGGCGTAGTTGACGGCAATGGTCTGCATCAGCAGGCCCAGCTCGCGGCTACGCTCGGTCAGTGGCGGTACGCTGGTGCTGCTTTCCTGTTGAATCTTGCCGTACAGCTCCCCTGACAGACTCATCAGCTGCTGGTTATGAGTGGCCAAGTCGGCAACGGGTTGCAAGTCGGTGAATCCTTCGGTTTCCAGGGCGGTGATCAGGTCTTTCAGCTGGATCTGATAGGCCTGCCACTGTTGCTGCAACTGGCTGTGCAGAGCTTTTGAGCCTTCGCCGGAAAGGTCCTGCAATTGTTGCAGGGCAGCATTTACCTGCTCTTCCGACGCCTGGATCTGTTTGGCGTAACGCTGGTCGCCCTCCATGCCGTTGAACATGAAGAAGTCGCTGAGGGTCTTCTGGGCGGCCAGGCGCAGGTGATGGAGGGTGATCAGGTCCTGGCTGGGCTCGCCGGCGTGGGCGCTAAAGGAAAGGGGAAGCATCAGCAGGCTGCTGAGCAGAATGGAGGTCAGACGGCTAGACATGTACAGCTCCGGTGCCCGATCGGGCTTGCTTTTGTTTTTGTAGCGAGCCGCTCGGAACGGCTCTTTGCCCGGAATTTACCTGCCACACCATCTTTTGGCTAGCGGATTGCGAGTACGTTTGTGCAATCTTTGCCAGCCCCTGAATTACCATTCATCTGTTTTGTGAATTTTTGTCAGCGGAAAAAGGCAATCGGCCCGGAAGGCCCTATCTGGCGGGTTGCAGGGATTAAGCGGTGGTTGCCTGGCTAATTGACAATTACGGGCTTTTGCACGATGGTGTGCGCACCCAAATCAAACGGGCGTATGAATCAGGCGTTTGCCTGTTCCTCACGTTCCCGAATATCGCGTCGGCGGGTGTGCTGGCTGGTTTTGGGGCTATCCTAGACGGCTTGCGCCGTGGGGAAGCCTTCTCCGGCGTCCGATGTGTACAGTTCAGCTTCCATTGCGTGGAGATCAGTTGATGATTTACGAAGGTAAAGCCATCACGGTTAAGGCTCTTGAGAGCGGTATCGTCGAACTGAAGTTCGACCTCAAGGGTGAGTCCGTCAACAAGTTCAACCGCCTCACCCTCAACGAGCTGCGCCAGGCTGTCGATGCCATCAAGGCCGACGCTTCTGTCAAGGGCGTGATCGTGACCAGCGGCAAAGACGTGTTCATCGTCGGCGCCGACATCACCGAATTCGTCGACAACTTCAAGCTGCCCGACGAAGAGTTGATTGCTGGCAACCTCGAAGCCAACAAGATCTTCAGTGACTTCGAAGACCTGTCCGTTCCGACCGTGGTTGCCATCAACGGCATCGCGCTGGGCGGCGGTTTTGAAATGTGCCTGGCCGGTGACTATCGCGTAATGAGCGAAACCGCCAAGGTAGGCCTGCCGGAAGTTAAACTGGGTATCTACCCGGGCTTCGGCGGCACCGTGCGTCTGCCGCGCGTCATCGGTAACGATAACGCCATCGAGTGGATCTGCGGCGGCAAGGAAAACAAGGCTGTCGACGCACTGAAAGTCGGTGCTGTCGATGCAGTCGTGGCTCCGGCCAAACTGCAGGAAGCGGCCTTGGACCTGGTCAAGCGCGCCATTTCTGGCGAGCTGGACTACAAGGCCAAGCGTCAGCCGAAACTGGAAAAGCTCAAGCTCAATGCCATCGAGCAGATGATGAGCTTCGAGACCGCCAAGGGCTTCGTTGCTGGCCAGGCCGGCCCGAACTACCCGGCGCCGGTTGAAGCCATCAAGACCATCCAGAAAGCCTCCAACTTCGGTCGCGACAAAGCGCTGGAAGTGGAAGCCGCTGGTTTCGTCAAACTGGCCAAGACCTCGGTTGCTGCCAGCCTGATCGGTCTGTTCCTGAATGACCAGGAGCTGAAGAAGAAGGCCAAGGGCTACGACGAAGTGGCCAAAGACGTGAAACTGGCTGCCGTACTGGGCGCCGGTATCATGGGTGGCGGCATCGCCTACCAGTCCGCTTCCAAAGGCACTCCGATCCTGATGAAGGATATCCGCGAAGAGGGTATCCAGATGGGTCTGAACGAGGCTTCCAAGCTGCTCGGCAACCGTGTTGCCAAGGGCCGCATGGCTCCGGCCAAGATGGCCGAAGCGCTGAACGCCATTCGTCCGACCATGTCCTACGGTGATTTCGGTAACGTCGACATCGTCGTCGAAGCCGTAGTCGAGAACCCGAAGGTCAAGCAGATCGTTCTGGCTGAAGTGGAAGGCGTGGTGCGTGAGGATGCGATCCTCGCTTCCAACACCTCGACCATTTCCATCAGCCTGCTGGCCCAGGCGCTCAAGCGTCCGGAAAACTTCGTCGGCATGCACTTCTTCAACCCGGTACACATGATGCCGCTGGTTGAGGTCATTCGTGGCGAGAAGTCCAGCGAAGTAGCTGTTGCCACCACCGTTGCCTACGCCAAGAAGATGGGCAAGACCCCGGTTGTGGTCAACGACTGCCCGGGCTTCCTGGTCAACCGCGTACTGTTCCCGTACTTCGGCGGCTTCGCCAAGCTGGTCAGCGCCGGTGTCGACTTCGTTCGCATCGACAAGGTGATGGAGAAGTTCGGCTGGCCGATGGGCCCGGCTTACCTGATGGACGTTGTCGGCATCGACACCGGCCACCATGGCCGTGACGTCATGGCCGACGGTTTCCCGGATCGCATGAAGGACGACCGTCGCTCCGCCGTTGACGCTCTGTACGAAGCCAATCGCCTCGGTCAGAAGAACGGCAAGGGCTTCTACGCCTACGAGATGGACAAGCGCGGCAAGCCGAAGAAAGTCGTCGATGCCAGCGTTCAGGAAGTCCTCGCGCCGATCGTGTACGAGCAGCGTGAAGTCACCGACGAAGACATCATCAATTGGATGATGATCCCGCTGTGCCTGGAAACCGTTCGTTGCCTGGAAGACGGCATTGTCGAAACCGCAGCTGAGGCCGATATGGGTCTGATCTACGGCATCGGCTTCCCTCCCTTCCGTGGTGGTGCACTGCGTTACATCGATTCTATCGGTGTGGCCGAGTTCGTTGCCCTGGCCGACAAGTATGCCGACCTGGGCGCGCTGTACACCCCGACCGAGAAGCTGCGTGAGATGGCCAAAAACGGCCAGAAGTTCTTCGGTTAATCGCGAACGATTTAGAGCGAGAGTGAATTTATGAGCCTGAATCCGAGAGATGCAGTCATTGTCGACTTCGGTCGTACCCCGATGGGTCGTTCCAAGGGTGGCATGCACCGTAATACCCGTGCCGAGAACATGTCGGCACACCTGATCAGCAGCCTGCTGGCGCGCAACCCGAAGATCGACCCGGCGGAAGTCGAGGACGTGATCTGGGGCTGTGTGAACCAGACTCTGGAGCAGGGCTGGAACATCGCGCGCATGGCGTCGCTGATGACCCAGATCCCGCACACCAGTGCCGGCCAGACCGTGAGCCGCCTGTGCGGTTCTTCCATGTCCGCCCTGCACACCGCTGTGCAGGCGATTCAGACCGGCAACGGTGACGTGTTCGTCATTGGCGGTGTGGAGCACATGGGTCACGTCAGCATGATGCACGGCGTCGATCCGAACCCGCACATGTCCCTGTACGCCGCCAAGGCTTCGGGCATGATGGGTCTGACCGCTGAAATGCTCGGCAAGATGCACGGCATCAGCCGCGAGCAGCAGGATGCCTTTGGTGAGCGTTCTCACCGTCTGGCGCACAAGGCTACCGTCGAAGGCAAGTTCAAGGATGAAATCATCCCGATGCAAGGCTACGACGAGAATGGCTTCCTGAAGGTGTTCGATTTCGACGAAACCATTCGTCCGGAAACCACCCTGGAAAGCCTGGCTGCCCTGAAGCCGGCGTTCAACCCGAAAGGCGGCACCGTGACTGCAGGTACTTCCTCGCAGATCACCGACGGTGCTTCCTGCATGATCGTCATGTCCGCACAGCGCGCCAAGGACCTCGGTATCGAGCCGCTGGGCGTGGTACGTGCCATGGCTCTGGCCGGTGTCGATCCGGCGATCATGGGTTACGGTCCCGTACCGTCCACCCAGAAAGCCCTCAAGCGTGCTGGCCTGACCATGGACGACATCGATTTCGTTGAACTCAACGAAGCCTTTGCCGCTCAGGCTCTGCCGGTGCTGAAAGACCTGAAACTCCTCGACAAGATGGAGCAGAAGGTCAACCTGCACGGCGGCGCGATCGCCCTGGGCCACCCGTTCGGTTGCTCCGGTGCGCGTATCTCCGGCACCCTGTTGAACGTGATGAAGCAGAATGGCGGCACCCTGGGTGTCTCCACCATGTGTATTGGTCTCGGCCAAGGCATCACTACCGTCTTCGAACGCGTCTAAGCGATCCGAGATGAAAAAGCCGGGGCTATGCCCCGGCTTTTTGTTTTTCTAGTGAACAGATTTTTGCGGAGTGCAGATGAACATTCAGCCCGGGCTCTATCGTCACTATAAAGGTCAGCAGTATCGGGTGTTCGGTACGGCGCGGCATTCGGAGACTGAGGAAGAACTGGTGGTTTACCAGGCACTGTACGGCGACTATGGTCTGTGGGT
>CALMID010000392.1 GCA_937863915.1 uncultured Pseudomonas sp. | reverse complement strand
GCAATTCAAACCGGAGGTCGGTATGCACAAGATGCTGCTGTTAGCCACGCTGCTGGCTGTCGCCGGGTGTTCCGGCAAGACCGTCAATCGCGATAACTGCGCCTATGCACTGGATTTCGCCTGGAAGGAGCTGGACCTGGCCAAGGCCGAAGGTTTCGCCGGCACGGTAAGTTACTCCAAGGCGTTGTCACTGCTCACCGCGGCCAAGACTCAGCAGCAGTTCGAGGGCTATGACGGCTGCCTGGAGGACGCCGAGAAGGCGCGCTTCTATATCCGCGAGTCACGCGCCGGTCGCTGAGCGGTGGGCGTGCTGCTCCGGCCAGGTTGTAAGCACGCATTGCTGTGCCTTGGCCGCCTGCCGGCAAGCGGTTAGTCTGGCTGACCTTGCAGCCGGCCGGCTGTCACCGGGTTCGGGAGTTGATGATGCGCAACAAGCTGGATGCCTGTCTGCAGGCGGTCAATCAGGTGGTGCTGGGCAAGGCGCCGCAGGTGCAGCTGGCTATGGCCTGCCTGCTGGCCAGGGGGCACCTGCTGATCGAGGACCTGCCGGGGATGGGCAAGACCACCCTCAGCCATACCCTGGCCAAGGTGCTGGGGCTGTCCTTCCAGCGCATTCAGTTCACCTCTGACCTGTTGCCCGGCGACATTCTCGGCACCTCGGTGTTCGACAAGGAGTCCGGGCAGTTCACCTTCCATCCCGGGCCGATCTTTGCCGAGCTGGTGCTGGCCGACGAGATCAACCGCGCCACGCCGAAAAGCCAGAGCGCGCTGCTCGAGGCCATGGAGGAAGGGCAGGTGACCATCGAGGGCGCTACCCGGCCGCTGCCCGAGCCTTTTTTTGTGATTGCCACGCAGAACCCGGTGACCCAGAGCGGCACCTTTGCCTTGCCAGAGTCCCAGCTGGACCGGTTTCTCATGCGCCTGTCGCTGGGCTACCCGGCCCATGCCGCGGAAAAGGCCCTGCTCCAGGGCCAGGGCCGGCGGGCTATGCTCAGTCGCCAGGAGCCTCTGCTTAGCCACCGCGAACTGGCCGAGCTGCAACAACTGGTGGAACAGGTTCACGCCAGCGACGCTCTGATCGATTACGTGCTGCGTCTGGTCGAGGCGACCCGCAGTCAGCCGCAGTTTGCCTGGGGCCTTTCGCCACGGGCCGCACTGGGGTTGCTGAGTGCGGCCCGGGCCTGGGCGCTGCTGGCCAACCGCGAATACGTGATTCCCGAAGACGTGCAGGCGGTCTTGCCGGCGGTGGCCGGTCACCGTCTGCGCGAGCGCGCCGACCCCAGCGGCCATGGCGGCAGTGCCCTGGTGCAGTGGCTGCTGCGTGAAGTGCCGGCGCTGTAGATGCTCAGGGAAGCCTATCGCCAGCGCTGGCGGCGCTGGCTGAACCGGCGCATCCCGCCTGCGCGGGCGGTGCAGCTCAATCAGCGGCGCATCTTCATCCTGCCCACGCCGCGCGGCCTGGCGTTCAGCGTGGTACTGCTGCTGATGCTGCTGGCCGGCATCAACTACCAGAACAGCCTGGCCTATGGCCTGACCTTCCTGCTGCTGTCGGTGTTTCACACCGCCATGCTGCACACCTATCGCAATCTGTCCGGGCTGATGATCAAGGCCGCAGGCGTAGCTCCGGTGTTCGTCGGTGAGCAGGCTCGTTTCCAGTTGCAGCTGGAGAGTCGCGGCAAGGTCCACGAAGCGATTGCCTGTGGTTGGCCACCGGCGCCGCTGCAGGTGGCCGACGTGCCGGCCGAGGGCCAGGCCCTGCTGGAAATTCCCCTGGCCGCGAACCGACGCGGCTGGTTGCGCGCCGAGCGCCTGCGGGTGGAGAGCCGTTTCCCGCTGGGTCTGCTGGTGGCCTGGAGCTGGGTCGACCTGGACCAGGCGGTGCTGGTCTATCCACAGCCGCTGCCGGGTGATCTGCCGCTGGCCGCGCAGGCGGGGCTGGAAGATGAGGACGAGGGCCAGCGCGTTGTCGGCCGTGGCGCCGATGATTTTCAGGGACTGCGCAGTTTTCAGCCGGGCGACTCGCGCCGTCGTCTGGACTGGAGGGCCTACTCGCGCGGTCAGGGCCTTTTGGTCAAGGATTTCGCCCAACTGGCCGGGCGTGACCTGTGGCTGGATTTCAGCAGCCTGGGCGGCGATGTGGAGGCACGCCTGAGCCTGCTCTGCCACTGGGTGCTGACCCTGGACCAGCGCCAGCAGGCTTTTGGTCTGAATCTGCCGGGTTCGCGTCTGGAACCGGCGACCGGCGCGGCCCACCGCGAGGCCTGCCTGAAGGCGCTGGCGCTGTTCGGGAGTGCTTCGGCATGACGCCGGCGATCCCGCGCATCAGCCTGATCTGGCTGCTGGTGGCCCAGGCGCTGGTGATCCTGCCGCACCTGGCCCATCTGCCCCTGTGGTTCACCGGACTTTGGGCTTTCTGTGCGGCCTGGCGCCTGCAGATTTTCCGCATGCGGGCGCGTTACCCCAATGGCCTGGCCAAGGCGGCGCTGATACTGGCCACTGCGGCGGGGGTGTTCTGGTCGCGGGGCGGTCTGATCGGCCTGGAGGCCGGCACCGCCTTGCTGATGGCCACCTTCGTGCTCAAGCTGGTGGAGATGCGCACCCAGCGCGATGCCCTGGTGCTGATCTACCTGGGCTTCTTCGCGGTGGTGACGGCCTATCTGCTCGACAGCGAGATGCTCAGCGCGTTGTACAGCGTGCTGCCGGTGACGGCATTGCTGGCGGCCATGGTCGGTTTGCAGCAGAGCCGCCTGGCCATGCAACCCTGGCCGACCCTGCGCTATGCCAGCAAGCTGCTGCTGCAGTCGTTGCCACTGATGCTGCTGCTGTTTGTCTTCTTCCCGCGTTTGGGGCCCTTGTGGTCATTGCCGCAGCCCGGCAATAAGGCTGTTTCCGGCCTTGCCGAGAGCATGACGCCCGGCGATATCGCCAATCTCGGCCGTTCGCCGGAGCCGGTGTTCCGCGCCAGCTTCGAGGGTGCCACCCCGCCGCGTAGCGAGCTTTACTGGCGTGCCCTGACCCTGGAGCATTTCGATGGCCGGCGCTGGTCACAGACACCTGATCTGCCTGCACTGTCCACTGACGGCTGGCAACCGCAAGGCCAGCGTCTGAGCTACAGCATTCTCATGCAGCCCAGCCTGCAGCGCTGGCTGTTTGCACTTGATACGGCACGCACTGACCTGCCCGGTGCGCGTCAGCTCAGCGATTATCGCCTGGTCAATGCCCGGCCGGTGGAGCAGCCGTTGCTGTATCGCGTCAGTTCCTGGCCGCAGGTGGTGCGTGATGCCGAGCTGCAACCCTCGCAGCAGCATCGTGCATTGCAGTTGCCGGCGGGCAACCCGCGCGCCCGCGAACTGGCGGCCGAGCTTAAGGCCCGTTATGCCCGCCCGGAGCAACGGGTGGCGGCGCTGCTGACGCGCTTCAACCAGGGCGAGTA
>CALMID010000391.1 GCA_937863915.1 uncultured Pseudomonas sp. | reverse complement strand
AGGCCGGCGGCGATGTTCTCGCCGATCAGCATGCCGCTGTAGCCGCCCAGCTCGGCCCGGTCGCCCGGCGTGCGGCCGTCGCGGTCCTTGTGGCTGAAGTAGTTGCCGTTGGCCATCGAGCGGCTGTGCGCCTCGGCCACGCTGCCCAGGCTGGCATTCCAGCTCAGCGGCGCGCTGGCCGTGAACGCCTGAGTGCCGCACTGACGGGCCTGCGAGCGCGCCGTGTTGATCGCCTCCAGCAGCTTCTGCCCTTCGGCCTGCCAGTCGCCCAGCTTGCCGGCCAGCAGCGGCCGCGCCAGCACAATGCGCCAGTCGCGGTCGACCCGGCTGACGCCGATATCGACGTACTGCGGATCGAGCAGCACCTTGCAGAAGCTTTCGCTCAGCGCCTTGAGCGCCGTCTGCGCCTCGCGCGGACCGGACAGGTTGATCGACTGCACCCGCATCATCGGATAGGCCGTGGCATTGAGTTGCGCCTGCAGATCGCCACCGGCGCCGACCGGCAGGGCCAGGCGGGTATCGCTGGTCAGCGGCGGCAGCGCCTCGCTGCCCTGGCCGGCACACAGCTGCACCTGGCTGCGGTAGGCATTGATCGCCGCAATCAGCTGCGCCTCTTCCGCGGCACTGGCACTGCACGCCGCCGCGCTCCCCAACAGCCCCGCCAGCCAGGCGACGGCAACAGAACTCACACGCATGACCACCTCCTCGGTTGAATGCCGCCATGATGCTTGATTGCGCGGCGCGCGGGCAGCACCCCGCGAGCAAACATAGCGAAACAACCTGTTGCTGATGCCGCCGAACCGCCGCGCCGGCTAGCCTGTCATACTGGCCCGGTCAATTTTTACCGCGCGTCCACCCTTCGCGCCTGCTCTGGAATGCCGTTCATGTCACGACCCGCCCATCACATGCCCCTGTGGAGCCTGCTCATCCCGCTCGCCAGCTGCGCCCTGCTCGTGCTGGCCTGGGGCATGCCGCTCGGCTGGCTGCTCTCGGGCGTGGCCGGTGCCGCGCTGGTCGCCTCCGTGCTGGCCGCCGTGCATCACGCCGAGGTAATCGCCCACCGCGTGGGTGAACCCTTTGGCGCCCTGGTGCTGGCCCTGGCGGTGACGGTGATCGAGGTCTCGCTGATCGTCTCGATGATGCTGGCCGGTGGCGAGACCGCCACGACCCTGGCCCGCGATACCGTGTATGCCACGCTGATGATCGTGTGCAACGGCGTGATCGGCCTGTGCCTGCTGGCCGGCGGCCTGCGCCACCGCATCATCAATTTCCGCGTCGAAGGCACCATGCCGGCACTGGCCGTGCTGACCACCCTGGCCGCCCTGACCCTGGTGCTGCCGGTGTACACCTCCAGTACCGAGGGCCCGACCTACTCCACCGCGCAGCTGATCTTCGCCGCCATTCTTTCGCTGGTGCTCTGGGCCGTCTTCGTGTTCGTACAGACCATCCGCCATCGTGAACTCTTCGTTCCGGCCGAGAACGCCAGCGACGAGACCGATACGCCCCCCACGAACGCCACCAGCCTGATCTGCCTGGCCCTGCTGCTGGTCGCTCTGGTCGCCGTGGTCGGCCTGGCCAAGCTGCTGGCTCCGGGCATCGAGGCCGGCGTCGCCGGAGCCGGCCTGCCGCACGCGGTGGTCGGTATCGCCATTGCCCTGATCGTGCTGCTGCCGGAGACCATGTCGGCGGTGCGCGCGGCCCTGGCCAGGCACATGCAGACCAGCTTCAACCTGGCCCTGGGTTCGGCCCTGGCCACCATCGGTCTGACCATTCCGGCAGTCGCCATCACCGCCATCACCCTCGATCTGCCGCTGAGCCTGGGCATACCGCCCAAGGAGCTGGTCCTGTTGTCGCTGACGCTGCTGCTGACCAGCATGACCCTCTCCGGCGGCCGCGCCACCGTATTGCAGGGTGTCGTGCATCTGGTGGTGTTCGCGGTCTTCGTGTTCCTCGCCATGGTGCCCTGAGCACCCTGTACAAGTCCGCACAGCCTGCGCGGTTGAATCCCCCGCCGATTGCGCTAGGCTGTGCGCCTTTGCTTGCCCCATCCCCGTTCATTCAAGGAGTCATCCCATGGCCCGCGCCACTGCCCGTCACATCCTGGTTGCCACTGAAGCCAAGTGCAACGAACTGAAAGCTGCCATCGAAGCCGGCGCCGACTTCGCCCAGGTCGCCAAGGACAACTCCACCTGCCCGTCCAGCCGTCAGGGCGGCGACCTCGGCTCGTTCGGCCGCGGCCAGATGGTCAAGGAATTCGACGCCGTGGTGTTCAGCGCCCCGGTTGGTGTGGTGCAGGGCCCGGTGAAGACCCAGTTCGGCTACCACCTGCTGGAAGTCACCAGCCGTCAGGACTGAGTACCATTGCCGGTTAAATGCCGGGCATGAAAAAACCGCCGGGGCTCGCGCCACCGGCGGTTTTTTTATGGTCTGAACAATCAGACGGTACGGATCAGTTCATCGGCGAGGAAGTCTTCTTCCAGCAGCTGGTCGGCATTGCCGACAGGCTCACCGTCCTCACGCAGAGCCGCAGCGCGCTTGTTGCGCAGCTTGCCCATCTGGTGGTCGAGGGCATGACCGAGTTTTTCCAGGGCGCCATCGAGGGCGAACTCCAGGGACTCGGCCTTGTGGGTCACGGAAATCGGCGCCTGGCCTTTCGGGCGCGCCTCGATCTGGCAGCGCTTGTCATTGGCGCCTGCCTTGTGCGCGTTCTCATCGTTGAGGTGCACGACAACGCGGGTCAATTCATCGTCATAACGTTCGACTTTGCTGGCAACACTGGCGCTGACCCACTCGGCCAGACGGGCACTGCCATCGATATGGTTGTCACTGTGAACCTGGATTTGCATACGGCATTCCTTATTCAACCAAACAACTGAAGTGTCGCGAATTACCCCTGCGACAATTTCAGCCTACGTCATGTCGGCGCACTTGGGGGGAATTTGTTGCATGCCGAAACACTCTGGCGTGACCTGCATCAGACCGGCGGCAAAAGCCGGCAGCCGACTCTGGACAGCCTTACAGCCGCCCGCCTACCATCCCGGTAATTGCTCGCTGGAAACCGCATGCCTCCGCTCCCGGCCCTGCTCGGCATTGCCCGAGGCCCCTTCCTTCTGCTCAGTCTGAATACCGTGCTGCTGGCCATCGCCCTGGCCTGGCCTGGCAGCGGAATGACTGCGGGCTTTTTAGGCGAAGCGCTGCTGGTGCTGCTGGCGGCTGTGGCCGCGCATGTCAGCGTCAACGCCTTCAACGAACACCACGACTTTCGCAGCGGCCTCGACCTGAGCACGCAGCGCACGCCCTTCAGCGGCGGCAGCGGCACCCTGCCCGGCAACCCGCAACTGCTCGGTGCCGCACTGTGGCTAGGCATTCTCAGCCTGACCGTGACCCTCTCAATCGGCGCCTACTTCGTTCTCACCAGCCCGGCCTGGCCGGCGCTGCTGCTGATCGGCGGCCTCGGCTGCGCGCTGATCCTCGCCTACACCCCCTGGCTGACGCGCCGCCCCTGGCTGTGCCTGTGCGCCCCCGGCCTGGCCTTCGGCCCGCTGATGCTGATCGGCGGCCAGTTGGCCCTGAGCGGGCAGACCAGCCCGTCGGCCATGCTGCTCAGCCTGGCGCCGCTGTTTCTTGGCAACAACCTGCTGCTGCTCAACCAGCTGCCGGATATCGACGCCGACCGCGCGGCTGGACGCCTGACCCTGCCCATGTGCCTGAGCCCACGCGCCATCCTCCTCGTGCTCGGCCTGCAGTGGGCCCTGGCCCTGCTGCTGCCGGCACTCCTGGCCCTGCTCGGCTGGTGCCCGCCCGGCGTGGCGCTGAGCCTGCTGCTCGCCCCTCTGGCGCTGTGGACCGCCTGGCGTTGCCGGCAGGCAGAGCTGCAAATACCGGCACTGCTGCCAGCCATGACCGCCAACGTCGCCATCACCCTGCTCCTGCCGGTGCTGCTGGCGATCGGCCTGCACCTGAACTGACCGGGCTGTACGGATACCCGCACCGTCCGTCCTGCGACGCGCCGCTGCCGCCCGGCGCGGCTAATCTGACAGAACCAGCCTGCGTTGGCCTTTGCGCCCTGGAGGTGTCCATGGTTGTGAACTGTGTTGTCCAACCCCCTTTCTTCCGAGGATCGCAACCATGAGCAAGAACCACGAGTCCCACAAGGAGTCCAGGAAAAAGCCGCTGAAATCGGCCCAGGACAAACGCATGGCCAAGCGCGACAAGAAGCACAACCAGACCCTGCTGGGCAGTCATTCCAGCCACTGAAACCACCGGCGGTGATGCCCTTTGCCAGGCGTCACCGTCTCTCCCACGCCGCACTTGCTTTGCCGGGTGCCAGCCGGCGTCAACCTCGCTAGAATCTGCGCCCTGAATCCCGCGCAAAGCACAGGGCTTTGTGCTTCCAGATGAAGTCAGCGAGAGAAACGCCATGGGCGCCCAGTGGAAAGCTAAACCGAAAGAAGCCGCCGCCAACGCCAGAGGAAAGATCTTCGGCAAACTGGTGAAAGAAATCATGGTCGCCGCGCGTAACGGCGCCGATCCGGACATGAACCCGCGCCTGCGTCTGGCCGTGCACCAGGCCAAGAAGGCCTCGATGCCCAAGGACACCCTGGAGCGCGCGATCAAGAAAGGCTCCGGCCAGTCCGGCGAAGTGGTCAACTTCGAGCGCACCCTGTACGAAGGCTTTGCCCCGCACCGCGTGCCGCTGATCGTCGAGTGCCTGACCGACAACATCAACCGCACCGTGGCGGAAATCCGCGTGCTGTTCCGCAAGGGCCAGATGGGTGCCGCCGGCTCCGTGGCCTGGGACTTCGATCACCTCGGCATGATCGAGGCCGAAGCGACCGGTGCCGATTCCGATGTCGAACTGGCCGCCATCGAAGCCGGTGCCCAGGACTTCGAAATCGCCGGTGAAGACGGCCTGGCAATCTTCTACACCGAGCCGACCGACCTGGACGCCGTGAGCAAGGCGTTGCCGGAGTTCGGCTTCGCCGTGCATTCGGCCAAGCTTGGCTACAAGGCTAAGAACCCGGTCAGCCTGTCCGGCGCCGAACTGGAAGAAGTCGAAGCCTTCCTCGAAGCCCTGGACAACCACGACGACGTGCAGAACGTCTATGTCGGCCTGGACGCTCACTAAGTCGTGAGTCGCCAGCAATTCCATCAGGAGCACGCCGGGCGCGCCCGCGCCGAGGCGCTGCGCCTGCTGGAACAGCGCGAGGCCTTGGGCCCGCGCTGGCTGGCCTGGGTTGCCACCGAGCTGTATGCGCTCAAGCCGCCCGAATTCGCCAACATGGTGCGCCGCGAGCTGGAGCGCCTCAGCAGCGCCCAGAGCCTGCACGGCACAGCCTCCTCCAGCCTGCACTGAGGCCTTGGCAAAACCCCGCACACCGCTATGATGCGGCGCTTTTGCCGGGATGCCGTAGATGCCCTCGCGTTACCTCCTGATCCTTGCGCTGCTGATCGGCAGCCTCGGGCTCTGTTACCCGGCCCAGGCCACCCCACCGCGCACCTTCAACGAAGCCAAGAAGATCGCCTGGCGCCTGTACGCGCCGCAGTCGGTGGAGTTCTATTGCGGCTGTCGCTATCAGGGCAACCGCGTCGACCTGGCCAGCTGTGGCTACGTACCGCGCAAGAACGGCAAGCGCGCCGCCCGTATCGAGTGGGAACACATCGTCCCGGCCTGGGTCATCGGCCACCAGCGCCAGTGCTGGCAAGACGGCGGCCGCCAGCATTGCGCGCGCAGCGACCGGGTCTTTCAGCGCGCCGAAGCCGACCTGTTCAACCTGGTGCCGAGCATCGGCGAGGTCAACGGCGACCGCAGCAACTACCGCTTCGCCTGGCTGCCGCAAGCCCCGACACAGTACGGTGCCTGCCCGATGGTGGTCGACTTCAAGGCCCGCAAGGCCATGCCCCGGGCCAAGGTGCGCGGCATCATCGCCCGCACCTATTTCTACATGAGCGACCGCTATGCGCTGCGCCTGTCCCGGCAGGAGCGCCAGCTGTTCGGCGCCTGGAGCCGGCAGTACCCGGTCAGCACCTGGGAACGGCAGCGCAACCAGCAACTGGCCTGCGTGATGGGCTGGGGCAACCCGCATGTGGGGCCGGTCGATCTGGCCCGCTGCCCGCGCTAAACACCTGCTCAGACCGCCAGCGCGACGCGGCGCCGCACCTGGCAACGCACGGCTTATTGATCCGGCTCAAGGTTTGCCCGTGATGCCTCTCTAGGATGCCTGGTCAGTTATCCAGAGGACCCGCCATGAGCATCACCTCCGCCACCATCTGTGCCGCCGCCGACCAGCTGCAGGGCCTGGTTGGTTACAACGCCAAGACCAGCCAGTACATCGTCCGTTTCAGCGAGGACTCCTTCGGCAAGGATGTTCCCGACGACCGCATCGTCCCGGCCTGTGAGTTCGTCTGGAAGCCGCTGCTGGGCAACCTGATGACCCTCAGCCGCGAGCGCCTGCAGCTGCTGATCGACCAGAACGTCGATGACCGCCTGCAGATCAGCGAGCCGCTGCGCCTCTACCTGCGTCGCCAGGACCTGCCGGAAATCCAGGCCGAGCGTTACCTGCGTCAACCAGCCTGAAACCACCTGAAAAGCCTCCTGCCCGGCGGCTGACCGAATCAGCCGCCAGCTGTGCCGCTTTGCCGCTGGTCATCGGCCAGCGCCACCCTATGCTTGTACGTTCGTACAACTCTGGGGAGTGCCACGCATGTTCGATGTCGTGATCAACAACGGCCTGTTCTTCGATGGTCTGGGCAACCCCGGCGCGCTGCGCCACCTGGGTATCCGCGACGGCAAGCTGGTTACCCTCAGCAGCGAGCCGCTGGACACCCGGGGCTGCCCGCAGGTGATCGATGCCCAGGGCTGCTGGGTCATGCCCGGCTTCATCGACATGCATACCCACTACGACGCCGAACTGGTGGCCGCGCCGGCGCTCAAGGAATCGGTGCGCCACGGCGTGACCACGGTGATGATTGGCAGTTGCTCGATCAGCATGGTGCTGTCGGCTCCCGAGGACTGCTCGGACCTGTTCACCCGCGTCGAGTCGGTGCCGCGCGAGCACGTCTTGCCGCTGCTGCGCGAACGCAAGCAGTGGTCCAGCGCGCGTGAATATGCCGACTTTCTCGACCGTCATCCGCTGGGGCCGAACGTGGCCTCCTTCCTCGGCCACTCCGATCTGCGCGTGGCGGTGATGGGCCTGAGCCGTGCGGTGGATGCCGACATCCAGCCCAGCGCCAGCGAACTGCAGCGCATGCAGCAGTTGCTGGATGAAGCACTCGACGAAGGCCTGCTCGGCCTGTCGAGCATGACCAACCCCTGGGACAAGCTCGACGGCGAGCGCGAGCGCTCCAAGTCGCTGCCCTCGGTGTACGCGCCGTGGCGCGAATACGCCGCCCTCAACCGGGTGCTGCGCCGACGCGGGCGCATTCATCAGGGCGCGCCGAATCTGGTGACCAAGTACAACGTGCTGGCCTTTCTCTGGGCCAGCCTCGGCCTGTTCCTGCGCAAGCCGCTGAAGACCACGCTGATCACCCTGATGGACGTCAAGACCGACCCCTGGCTGGCCAGGCTGCTCGGCCCGCTGACCCGCTGGTTCAACCGTCTGGGCCAGGGCGACTTCCGCTGGCAGACCCTGCCGGTGCCTTTTGAAACCTATGCCGACGGCATGGAATTCGTGGTGTTCGAGGAGTTTCCCGCCGGCGAGGCCGCCCTGCACCTGGCCAGTCACGACCTGCGCAGCGAACTGTTCAAGGACAGCGACTACCGCCGGCGCTTCCGTGAAGACGTCGACAAGCGCTTCGGCCCGCGCGTCTGGCACCGCGATTTCGACGATGCCTGGATAGTCGCCTGCCCGGATGCCAGCGTGGTCGGCCACAGCGTCGGCGAGCTGGCCAGGGCGCGCGCCCCGCACCCAGGCGATCTGTTCCTCGATCTGCTGGTCGAGCACGGCCCGCACCTGCGCTGGCGCACGGTGATCGCCAACCACCGCCCCGAGGTGGTGGAAAAACTGGTGGCCGAACCCAGCACGCTGATCGGCTTTGCCGACTCCGGCGCCCATATCCGCAACATGGCCTTCTACAACTTCGCCCTGCGCCTGCTCAAGCTGGTGCGCGATGGCGAGCAACGCGGCCAGCCGGTGATGCCGCTGGAACAGGCGGTGTGGCGTGTCACCGGCGAACTGGGACAATGGTTTGGCGTGGATGCCGGCACCCTGCAACTGGACCGGCGCGCCGATGTGGTGGTGGTCGATCCGACCCGTCTGGACGACAGCCTGAGCCAGTACCACGAGGCGCCGATGGAGGCCTTCGGTGGCCTGCAACGCATGGTCAACCGTGGCGATGCCGTGCGCGCCGTGCTGATCAACGGCCAGCTGGCCTTCGATGGCAAAGAGTTCAACGAACAGCTCGGCCAGCAGCGCGGCTTCGGCCAGTTCCTCCGTGCCGGCGTGACCGCCTGACGATAAGCCCGGCAGGGACTGTCCCGGCCGGGTACAATGGCCGCCCTTTTTCCAGGTCATCACCATGTCTGAAGCCATCCGTCTGTCCAAACGCCTGGTCGAACTGCTCGGCTGCTCACGCCGCGAGGCGGAGCTGTACATCGAGGGTGGCTGGGTCACGGTGGATGGCGTGGTGGTCGATACGCCGCAGTTCATGGTGCAGGCACAACAGGTCGAACTGCTGCCCGGCGCCGTGGCCGCGCCGAGCGATCCGGTCACCCTGCTGCTCAACCAGCCGCCCGCGCAGCATTCCGAACAGGCCCTTGGCCTGATCACCCCGGAGAGCCGCTGGGCCGAACAAGCCAGCGATGTGCGCACGCTGAAAAGCCACTTCGCCCGCCAGCAGACCTGCCTGCCGCTGCAGGCCGGGGCCAGCGGCCTGCTGGTGTTCACCCAGGACTGGCGCACGCTGCGCAAGCTCAACGACGATGCGGCCAAGCTGGAACAGGAATACATCGTCGAAGTGATCGGCCAGATCGCCACCGACGGCCTCAAGCGCCTGGGTCAGGTGCAAACCATCCGCGGTGAGGTGCTGCCCAAGGTCAAGGCCAGCTGGCAGAACGAACCCCACCTGCGCATCGCCCTGAAGAACCCCAGCCCGGCAATCATCGTGCGCCTGTGCGACAGCGTCGGTCTCAAGGTCACGGCGATGAAGCGCATCCGTATCGGCGGCGTGGCCATGGGCAAGCTGCCCGTCGGCCAGTGGCGCTACCTTGGCGCCAACGAGCGCTTCTGACCTTTACGCGTTCTACTTTCGCTCCCCATTTTTCGCTTCAGCGCCCTTTCCAGGACACCTGCATGCTTCCCAACGACACCCTGCGCAGCCTGCGCTACCTGCTCGACATCAGTGACGCCGAACTGGCCGCCATCGCCCAGTTGGCCGATGCCAACATCAGCACGGAAGCCATCGCCGCTTACCTGCTCAATGACGACGAAGAGGGTTTTCAGCCCTGCAGCGACGAGGTGCTGGCCGATGTACTCGACGGTCTGATCGTCCACCGCCGCGGGCGTGACGACAGCCGTGCGCCGCAGCCGCTGGAACTGCCGCTGAGCAACAACACCATCCTGAAGAAGCTGCGCGTGGCCTTTGAACTCAAGGAAGAGGATATGCACGCCATCCTCGACGCCGCCGAGTTTCCGCTGTCCAAGCCCGAACTCAGCGCCCTGTTCCGCAAGCCCGGCCACCACAACTACCGGCCGTGCGGCGACCAGCTGCTGCGCAAGTTCCTCAAGGGCCTGACCCTGCGCCAGCGCGGCTGACCGGCGCCACGGCCAAGGCCGCGCCGCAGCGGCCCGGGCATACTGCACCACTCGCCCC
>CALMID010000390.1 GCA_937863915.1 uncultured Pseudomonas sp. | reverse complement strand
AGGGCTTCGCCGCGTTTGGCCGAGCTGTCGAAGGCATTGATCTTGGGCACGTAGACCGTGCGCCTTCGTTTTGCAGGGCCGAGGGAATCTTGTACCAGTAGTCGACGCCGGCGATGGTATCGAAGGCGAAGATGCCGGGCACCAGCACGATCGGGTGCTTGGTCTGGGCGCTGGTGCCGGCGTGGCTGGCACAGGCGATGGACAGGCCGAGTGTGGCCAGGGAAAGGCTGAGCAGTTTTTTCACGTTGTGCGTCCTGTATTGTTCTTGTTGTGGACTCCGTACTGCCTGAGCGGAGCGGCCGTCATCTGAGCACGCCTTTGCAGCTGCTGACTTGTAAGAACGGATGAGGGTAAAAGCGCTACTGCATCACGTGGTGTTTGCCCACGGTCGCGGTAAAAAAGCACTCGCCACGATTGACCTCATCACGACAACAACAGGGTCAGTGAGTCCGCCATGCCTGACGAATCCGCGCCGTCGCTGATCTATCTCTGGGATCGGCGCACGTTCTTTCTCGGTCGCCTGAATGCCCAGCTGCGCATGTCGCAGGCGGCTGCCACCCTGGTGGTGAGCCTGGCCGGGCCTTTGCATTTTTTCTGCGCGGGGCAGCGCATGAGCGCGACCTCGGCACTGCTGCCGGCAGGCGTCGAGCTGGAAATGCAGGACGGCTCGGAGCTGATCGCCGTGTGCTATCTGGACCCGTTTGGCGAGGATTATCAGCGCTTGCAGGGGCGCTTTTGTCTGAGCGCCTCGCCGCTACTGGTCGACTATGCCGAGGAGGCGTTGTTGCTGACGCAGTTGCACGGGCTGCACCAGGCGCGGGCGACACCCGAGCAAGTGGCGCTGTTTCTCGATCAGCTGATCGGCCAGGCACCGCTGCCGCCCGAGCATCGCATCGATCCGCGCATCGTGCGCACCGTGGCGCTGATCAAGGCGGATGTGAGCAGTAACCTCAGTGCCGAGTACCTGGCCGAGCAGGCAGGCTTGTCAGTGCCCCGCCTGACGCAGCTGTTTCGCGAGACCCTGGGTATCTCGATGCGCCGCTACCGGCAGTGGCACCGGCTGTTCGTCACCACCTGCGGGGTGGCGCGCGGCCAGTCTCTGACCCATGCCGCGATCGAGGCTGGCTTTACCGATTCGGCGCATTTTTCCCACACCTTTCGCAGCATCATCGGCATGAAACCTTCGGAGATGCTGCGTCAGGCCGGGAACATGCGCCTGTACGCCGGTCAGTAGACCCAGACCTCGACACGGCGATTCTTGTGCCGGCCACTGTCGCCAGTGTTGGCCGCCACCGGCAACTGGTCGCCCATGCCGATGATCTCGCGCAGCAAAACGCCTTCACGACTCAATTCGCGGCGCACGGCCATGGCGCGCAGCTTGGAGAGCAGGGCAGCGCGTTCCGGGTCGTTCTTCGGATCACCGAAGCCAACCAGCGCCACCTGATTGATCAGTTTGTCTTCACGCTTGATGTAATCCATCAACCGTTCCAGGTCGCGCAGGGCCGTGTTGTCCAGCTGGGCGCTGCCTTCCTGGAAGCGGAAGTTGACGGTTAGGCGCCGG
>CALMID010000389.1 GCA_937863915.1 uncultured Pseudomonas sp. | reverse complement strand
CCTTGATCCAGGGCAACTCCGGCAAGGTTACCTTAGCCATGTCGTGGAGTGCCAGTCATCCATGGTCGCATTTGACCGTTCGTTCAGCTTGTTGCCGGCTTGGCCGCAGGTCTGGCGTACAGACCTGCGGCCAAAAGTCGCTTACCAGAGCGGCAGCATGTAGCTGACGATGAAGCGGTTCTCGTCCAGATCGTTGCCGAAGTTGGAGCGCACGGTGGCATTGCGCAGCTTGAAGCCGACGTTTTTCAGCGGGCCATCCTGAATCACATAGGCGATGTCGGTATCACGCTCCCACTCCTTGCCCTCGCTGGCGCCGACCACACCCTGATCGATGTTGTCGCCGTTGACGTAGCGGGTCATGAAGGTCAGGCCGGGAATGCCCAAACCGGCGAAGTTGTAGTCGTAGCGGGCCTGCCAGGACTTCTCGTCCTTGAAGGCGAAGTCGCCGATCTGCACGAAGTTGGTGAGGAAGGCATCGGTGCCGTTGATATAGGCAAAGCCGGTGTCGCCGCTCATTTTCTGGTAGCCCAGGCCAAGGCTGTGGAAGCCCAGGGCGTAGGTGAACATGGCGCCGATGGCGGTGTTGTCGACGTTGGTCTGGCCGTCGTCGGTGGAGCGGGCATAGCGCAGGTCGGTCTTCAGGCTCTGCTTGTCGGCCAGCGGCAGCACATGCACGGCATTGAGGTAGTGCTGGTTGTAATACTGGTCGAGGTTGCCGTAGTGGTAGCTGGTGGTCAGCTGGTCGTTCCACTTGTAACTGGCGCCGGCGAAGTTGAACTCGTCACTACCCAGACCGGCACCCGGCAGGCCGGTGAAGCCGCGGGCCTTGGGGCTGCCGTTGGTCAGGGTCATGACTTCATGATCCGAGGAGTCGCGCTGGTTGACCCGGCTGAGCTGGCCGGCATCGATCGTCATGCCGGCGATATCCAGCGAATTGACCTGGCCGCCCTGGAAGCTTTGCGGCAGCAGGCGCGAATCGTTGGACAGCACCACTGGCAGTTTGGGCATCAGGGTGCCGGCCTTGAGCACGGTCTGTGATACGCGCAGCTTGGCCGTGGCACCGAGGTCGCCGTAGCTGTCCTGGGCTTCGCCGGTATCCCGGTCGACCTGCAGCAGGCCGGTGCCACTTTCACCACGACCGGAGTCAAGCTTGACGCCCAGAGTGCCGATGGCATCCACGCCGACGCCGACGGTGCCTTCGGTGAAACCAGACTCATAGCGCAGCAGGAAACCCTGCGCCCACTCCTCGGACTTGCTGCGGCTTTCTGCCGGAGCCTTGCCGGTCACTGTTGGCAGGGCCGGATCATTGTCCTGGCGGAAGTCGCGGTTCATGTAGAAATTGCGCAGTTCCAGGCTGGCCTTGCTGTCCTTGATGAACTCGGCCTGGGCAAGGGTCGGCAGGGTCAGGCAGGTACTCGCGGTGGCAAAGGCCACGGCTCGGGCGAGTGGGGTTGGGATCATTTGTTGTTGTCTCCACGCGGGCAGGTGAGGCGGCAGGGCCGCAGTTGATACTGCCCGCGGACTACAACATGACGAAACAATTACAGCCTTTAGACCTTGGTCGAGTCATTCGATCCAGTGCGGGAAGTAGCCCAGCTCGCGCTGCACCCGTTCGTCGTGGGCCGGGATCACCTGCAGCTCAGGTTCTGCGGCCATCAGCTCATGTACCTTGCGCAGCTGTGCGGTGGTTTGTTCCGGGTCGTTGTCGACCATGGCGCGGCTGATCCAGAACTTTTCCTTCGGCCCGGTGAAACCCTCCAGGCGCCAGCTGGTATCGCCGGTGATGAAGAAACGCCGGCCGTCTTCCAGGGTCAGGAACACACCCATCCCTCCAGGGGTATGGCCGGGCATGGGCACCAGTACCACGGCGCCATCGCCGAACAGGTCCAGGCTCTCTTCGAACCCCAGGAACGGGGTTGGCTCGAACACCACCGGGCGCCAGCGTGGCTTGTGGCGGAACTGGCTGGGCAGTACCGCCGGTGGCGCGGCGATCTGGCTGAATTCGATCTCGGCGTAAGGCGCCCACACCGGCACTTCGGCAAAGTCGGGCAGGCCCGAGGCATGATCCCAGTGGCTGTGGGTGAGCAGAATGCGATCCAGACTCAGGTCGGCGCGTTCGAGCTGGTTGCGCACCGGGTCGACCTTGCCGTATTGCAGAAGGGGTTTGTCCCACCAGGGCATTTCACTGTTGAACTGTCCGTCCACCTGACGGCCCAGGCTGGTATCGATCAGCAGGGTGGCGGCATGGTGCTCGACCAGCACGGCGACATGGTTGGCAATGGCCTTTTCGGTCCACTGGCCACCCTCCACGGTGAAGGCATCGAGGGTTTCGGTCTCGGCGGTCTTGACCAGACTAAAGCGTAATCCGGCTGCCAGGCTGTGGGCGCTGGGCAATATCAGTGCAAGGGCAAGCAGAACGCTCAGGCGGGTGTTGCGTCGGTGGCATTGTCTGTGGCTCATGATCCGTCTCCTTGTGGATGTCTGGATAATAGACAGACCAGTCTGTATAGTTCAAGGCGTCGGCCGATGACCGGCGCTTTGCATGAGGAGGGGAATATGGCCACAAGCAAGCGCGAGCAACTGCTGGATACGGCGTTGCGTCTGTTCTATCGCGAGGGTTATCACGCTACCGGCATCGAACGCATTCTGGCCGAGTCCGGGGTGGCCAAGATGACCCTGTACAAGCACTTTGCGTCCAAGGACGAGCTGATGCTGGCGGCCCTGCAGCGGCGTCACGAACAGCTGGCGGAGCTGCTGCAGGCCGTGTTCAGGCAGCCGCCGGCGCAGGCGCTTCAGGCCTGTTTCGACGGGCTGCAGCAGTGGATCGCGGCGGCGGATTTCTGCGGTTGTCCGTTCAGCCATGCGGCGGCGGAATTCCAGCAGGCCGAACACCCGCTGTACCAGCAGGCACGACTGCACAAGACACTGCTGGGCGAGTTGTTCGATGCGGCTTTAGTGCAACTGGGCGTGGCGCAGCCGGCGCTGCTGGCCCAGCAGTTGCTGCTGCTGTTCGAGGGGGCGCTGAGCCTGGCCCATGTGCAGGGGCCGGCGGAGCAGGGGCGTCAGGCCGGTGCGGCGGCCAGCGTATTGCTGGCTGCCGCCGGGGTTCAGCTGCCGCCCAGCAGATAGCCTTCTGCTGTTTCCACAGCACTCAGCGTGCCGCTGATCAGCAGGGTATCGCCTTCCTGCAGGATCAGTTGATCCAGTGGCAGATCCTGGCCGTCACGTCGCACGCCCTGCAGTTCCGCTTCCAGTGCCGTCAGTGACAAGCTCTCCAGCGGCTTGCCGCAGGCATAGGCATCGCCACTGAGGGTGAGTGCATGCAGCAGGCGCCGGGGCTTGCCGTGGGCATCCAGCAGATCGACCTGGCCGCCATGGTAGAAACCCTGCAGCAGGCGATAGCGGTTATGCCGCACCTCGTCGGTGTGCTTCTGCACCCGATGACGCGGCACGCCGAGCATGGTCAGGGTGTGTGCGGCGAGCATCAGACTGGATTCGAGGATTTCCGGCACCACCTCACTGGCGCCCAGGCTCTGCAGCTCGGCCAGGCTGCTGTCGTCGCGGGTACGGACCAGAATCGGTATATCGGCGCGCAGCACGCGGGTCTGCTCGACGATGTGCCGGGCTGCGCCGATGTCGTCCACCGCCACCACCAACAGGCGCGCCTTGGCGATGTTCATGGCCTGCAGCAGATCGCTGCGTCGTGAGTCGCCGTAGTGGACCTTTTCCTCGCCGGCCGAGGCTTCCTGCACCCGTACCGGGTCATCATCCAGGGCGATAAAGGGAATGTTCTCGCGACGCAGGAAGCGGCCGATCGACTGGCCGACGCGGCCGTAGCCACAGATCAGTACATGCCCGCTGAGCTCGGCGCTGCTGGACTGGATTTCTTCCAGCGGCGAGTGGCCCTTGCGCCGACGGTGCCAGCGCGCCGCCAACCCAGGCGCGGCACGCAGCAGCAGCGGGGTGACGGCCATGGAGCAGAAAGTCGAGGCTACCAGTACGTTGGCTGCGGTATTGGGTACGGCCCCCAGGCTCTGCAGCTGAGCCAGCAGGGCGAAGAAGAACTCGCCGCCCTGGGCCAGGGCCAGACCTGAACGCCAGGCGGTTTCCGTGCTGGCGCCGCGCAATTTGACCAGCAGGGCCACGATCAGCCCCTTGCTACCCAGCAGCACCAGGGTCAGGGCGAGAATCTTCAGGCCTTCGCTGAAAAACAGCGACAGGTCGATCAGCATGCCGACACTGACGAAGAACAGGCCCAGCAGGATGTCGCGGAAGGGCCGGATATCCGCTTCGATCTGATGGCGATAGTGACTCTCGCCCAGCAGCATGCCGGCGAGGAAGGCGCCGAGCGCCATGGACAGGCCGAGCAGGTGGGTCAGCCAGGCGGTGAGCAGCACGATGACCAGTGCCAGCAGGACGAACAGCTCCGGTGAGCGGGCGCTGGCCACTTCATGGAACAGCGGCGGCAGCAGCCAGCGGCTGACCACCATCAGGCCGACGAACAGCAGCACGGCTTTGCCCAGAGTGAGCGGCAGTTCGATCTGCCACTGGCTGTCACCCTGGCCGGCAAATACCGGTACCAGGGTCAGCAGGAGCACCGCGACCAGATCCTGGAACAGCAGAACGCCAATCGCTTTCTGGCCATGGGGGCTGAAAATCTCGCCAAGGCTGGTCAGCTCCTTGCTGACGATGGCGGTGGACGACAGCGACAGGCCGGCACCCAGCAGAAAGGCCGTGCTGGGCGGCACTCCGAGGGCATAGAACAGTCCCGCCAAGGGCAGGCTGCAGGCAATGACCTGCAGGCTGCCGAGTCCGAATACGGTTTTGCGCAGTGCCAGCATGCGCGGCAGGGAGAACTCCAGGCCCAGGCTGAAGAGCAGGAACACCACGCCCATCTCGCCGAGCAGGTTGGCATCGTGGCCGAGCTTGTCGATCCAGCCGAACGCGGCGGGGCCGCTGATCAGGCCGACGCACAGGTAGCCCAGCACCGGCGGCAGATTGATGCGGCGGAACAGGGCAATTACCACCAGCGAGGCGGCCAGAATGATCAGCAGATTATTGAACAAGGGCAAATCTCCTTAGCTTTCAGCAGCATGCCGGGCTTGCGGGCAGGCGTCCAGCCTGTCGGGCATTGGCGCTGATCTGTATCAAGGTGTGGTTCTGGCCGTCTGTCGGTTGCCCGGATCAAGGCCTCAAGTTTTCCGGCCGAAGGCCGCCAAACGGACAGATGCCCCCGCCTTGGTACGCCGCCATGAACAGTCTTGCTGCCTTGCCCTCCGGCGCACAGCGCCCGACCACCTTCGATGCCGCACAAGCCCGTCGCCAGAATGTCGATCAGCAGGGTGTGCTGGCCAACCGCCTGGCCGAGCGCCTGGGGCTGAAGCCGGACGCGTTGAAGGGCAATGCCGGCGATTACACGCCGGCCAAGGTGGCCGACCGTGTACTCGGTTTTATCGAGCAGCGACTGAGCACCGAGGCAGCTGCGGGTGCCGACCCGCAGAAGCTGCAGGGTCTGCTGGCTCAGGCGCGCCAGGGGGTAGAGCAGGGCTTTGCCGAGGCGCGCAAGATTCTCGATGGCATGGGACTGTTGCAGGGGCAGGTCGCCAGCGATATCGACGATACCTACCAGCGCATTCAGCAGGGCCTGAACGAACTGGAGCCCACCACGGCGCCCGAGGCAGCACCAGCGTCGGCGCCACAGTCGTCCAGTCTGGCGCTGGCCAGTTACCGTGAGCGTTTTGCCGCTACGGCCGAGACCTTCGACCTTGCCGTGACCACCCGCGATGGCGACCGCCTGCCCATCTCCGTGGCCCAGGCCTCGGCCAGCTACAGCGAGCAGGGCATGCTGGCCGCCAGCGATGGTCAGAGCACTGGCGTGCTGGCCTACCAGCGTTCCTCCAGCGTGCAGATCGGCGCCTTCCAGATCAGCGTCGAGGGCGAGCTGGATCAGGAGGAAATGACTGCGCTGAGCGATCTGCTCAAGCAGGTCGAGGGGCTTTCCAGCAGTTTCTACAGTGGCGACATGGCCGGCGCCTTTGATCGTGCCATGAGTCTGCAGATGGATGGCGAGCAGCTGGCGTCGATGTCTCTGCAGCTGACCCAGACCCGCGTGCGTCAGGCCACCGATGCCTACGCGGCGGTAGCCGGCAACTCGGCGCAACCGGCCAGTGCCGGCAATGCGGCGCTGGGCGACTATGCCCGCGGCCTGCTGGAAGCGCTGAATCAGGTAAATGAGCTGACCGAGCAGGGCCGTGGTCTGCTGGAACAATTGCTCGACGGCGGTTTTGCCCTCGATCCGCGCCTGAACGATGCGCAGCTGGAAAAGGCCGGCTGGCTAAACCGCAGCCTGCTCGATGGCTTTGCTGCGCTGCAGCAGGCCAAACAGCCGGAGCAGCAGGCTGCCTGATAAACTGCGCACCTGATCTTCCGCGAGGTGCGCACGATGTTTCCCGAATGTCAGTTGTTCGGCACCCTTGGCTGTCACCTGTGTGAGGTGGCCGAGGCGCTGCTGATGCCTTTTGTCGAGCGCGGCCTGCTGGTCGAGCTGATCGATATCGCCGAGCAGGAGAGCTGGGTCGAGGCTTATGGCCTGCGTATTCCGGTGCTGCGTCGTCTGGACAGCGGCGCGGAACTCAACTGGCCGTTCGAGGCCGATCAACTGGTGAACTTCCTGCGCTGAGGATCACGCGGGGGCTTTTTCGCAGGCAATAAAAAACCGGCCATTTAAGCCGGTTTTTCGGGAATTTGGTCGGAGCGACAGGATTCGAACCTGCGACCTTCTCGTCCCGAACGAGACGCGCTACCAAGCTGCGCTACGCTCCGTTGATGGCGCGCATTTTACCGAAAAAGTTTTGGTGCACAAGGGGTTAGCGGAAAGTTTTTGCGCGCATCTAGTGCTGCCGCGCCGCCGCCAGCAATTGCGGGGTGTTGAGATTGGCTAGGCGCGGGTCGTCTGCCGGGCAGTCTACGGCCACAGGCTCCAGGCTGCGCAGCAGGCGCTGCGGACTGCGCTCGCCGGCTTCCCAGGCTGTTTCGAGGGCGGACGCCATGGCGGTCGGCCAGACGCTGAACAGCGGCTCCCAGAAACCCTTGCGGCGCACCGCCACCGGCTGCGTGCCGGCCTTTGCCAGCAAGGCCTCAAGCAGTGCGAGGTCGACCAGCGGGGCATCGCAGGGCAGAACCAGTAGCTGCTCATGCCGGGCGACAGCGAGGCCGGCGCGAATGCCGGCCAGCGGCCCGGCGAAATCCTGGTTGCCATCGCCGACCAGTTGGTCGGCAAACGCCGCGTAGCGTTCCTGATTGCGGTTGCAGGAGATGATCAGGTCATCGGTCAGGCCACGCACGGTCTGCTGCAGCCAGCTGATCAGCGGTTGGCCGTGCCAGTCGAGCAGGCCCTTGTCCTCGCCGCCGACGCGTTGGCCACGGCCGCCGGCTAACAGCAGGATCGAGCAGGGAAATGCTGGGGAATCAGGCATGAAAGGCTCTGCCAAGGGCTGTGCGGGGCTGTGATATAACACCGGCCACGTCACTCCCACAACAGGAAGCCTGCCATGAGCCACAAGGCTGAAAGCGCATTTGTTCCGCTTGCCATTGCCGTGTTGACCGTCAGCGATACCCGCAATCTGGACACCGACACCTCCGGCCAGCTGCTGGTCGATCGCCTGCAGGCGGCCGGGCACCAACTGGCGGCGCGGGTGCTGCTCAAGGACGATCTGTACCGGATTCGTGCCCAGGTGGCGCAGTGGATCGCCGAAGACAGCGTGCAGGTGGTAATCATCACCGGCGGCACCGGCTTCACCGGTCGCGACAGCACGCCCGAGGCGGTGCGCTGCCTGCTGGACAAACAGGTCGATGGCTTTGGCGAGCTGTTCCGGCAGATATCCGTGGCCGACATTGGCACTTCCACCCTGCAGTCGCGGGCCCTCGCCGGCCTGGCCAATGGCACCCTGGTGTGCTGCCTGCCCGGCTCGACCAATGCCTGTCGCACAGCCTGGGACGGTATTCTTGGTGAGCAGCTGGATGCCCGGCACCGACCGTGCAACTTCGTGCCGCACCTCAAGGCGGTGGCTGCCTGCGAGAGCCGTGGATGAGTCTGCTCAGCGTCGAGGCGGCGCTGGAGCGCCTGCTGCAGCAGGCCGAGGCCGCGCCGATCGAGGGCGTCGAGCAGGTGGCGCTGGCGGATGCCGATGGCCGGGTGCTGGCCGAAGCGCTGGTCGCCGGGCTGGACCTGCCGCCCTGGGACAACAGCGCCATGGATGGCTATGCGCTGAATCTGGCCGACTGGCAGGGCGAGCCGCTGGCGGTCAGCCAGCAGATTTTCGCCGGACAGGCCCCCGCGCCCCTGCAGCCCGGTAGCTGCGCGCGTATCTTCACCGGGGCGCCCTTGCCAGCCGGTGCCGACTGCGTGGAAATGCAGGAGAACTGCGAGGTACTGAGTGACGGGCGGGTGCGCTTCCTGCAGCCGCTCAGGGCGCGCCAGAACATTCGTCCTCAGGGGCAGGAAACCCGAGTCGGCGAGCGCGTGCTGGAGGCCTGCACACGACTGACGCCGATCGAGCTGGGCCTGGCGGCATCGCTGGGCCTGGCGGAGCTACCGGTGCGTCGGCGGCCTCGGGTGGCGGTACTGTCCACCGGTGATGAGCTGGTTTCGCCGGGGCAGCCACTCGGGCCAGGGCAGATCTACAACAGCAACCGCAGCCTGTTGCTGGCCTGGCTAAGACGCCTGGGCTGCGACGCACTGGATGCCGGCATTCTGCCCGATGATCTGGCCAGGACCCGCGCGGCCCTGGCGGAGCTGGGCGATGTCGACTTGATCCTGTCGACCGGCGGGGTGTCGGTGGGCGAGGCCGATTTTCTCGGCCAGGTGCTGCGCGAAGGCGGCGAGCTGGCCTTGTGGAAGCTGGCGATCAAGCCTGGCAAACCCCTGACCTGCGGGCAGTACCAGGGCGTTCCGGTGATCGGCTTGCCCGGCAATCCGGCTTCCACGCTGGTCACCTTCGGCCTGCTGGCGCGGCCCTACCTGCTGCGGCGTCTGGGTGTGGCCGAGGTGGCGCCGCTGGGTTTTGCCCTGCCAGCGGCCTTCGCCTGGAACAAACCCGGCAGTCGCCGTGAATACCTGCGGGCACGGCTGGAGCAGGGGCGGGCAGTGCTGTATCCGAACCAGAGCTCCGGCGTGCTGCGCAG
>CALMID010000388.1 GCA_937863915.1 uncultured Pseudomonas sp. | reverse complement strand
CGGCTCCTGCACCATCTCGACATAGGCTTTCATGTCTTCGCGGGCATAGGCATAGGCGAGCTCGAACATGTTGTACCACATGTTGTGGATACCGGCGAGCGTGATGAACTGGTACTTGTAGCCCATCGCAGACAGTTCGCGCTGGAACTTGGCGATGGTGGCATCGTCGATATTCTTCTTCCAGTTGAACGACGGTGAGCAGTTGTAGGCTAGCAGCTGGTCCGGGTACTGTTTCTTGATCGCCTCGGCGAACACACGTGCCTCTTCCAGATCCGGCTTGGCAGTTTCACACCAGAGCAAGTCGGCATACGGTGCATAGGCCAGGCCACGGCTGATGGCCTGCTCAATGCCGGCGCGGGTGCGGTAGAAACCTTCTGCGGTACGGTCACCGATCACGAACGGCTTGTCGTTCGGGTCGAAGTCAGACGTCAGCAAGTCCGCCGCATTGGCGTCAGTACGGGCCAACACGATGGTCGGCACATCAGCAACGTCAGCGGCCAGACGCGCAGCGACCAGCTTCTGGACGGCTTCCTGGGTAGGCACCAGCACCTTGCCGCCCATATGGCCACATTTCTTCACGGAGGCCAACTGGTCTTCGAAGTGCACACCGGCAGCACCGGCCTCGATCATCGCGCGCATCAGCTCGTAGGCATTCAGCACACCGCCGAAACCGGCTTCAGCGTCAGCGACGATCGGCAGGAAGTAGTCAACATAACCGGCATCGCCCGGCTTGAGGCCGGCTTTCCACTGGATCTGGTCAGCGCGGCGGAAGCTGTTGTTGATGCGACGCACCACCGCCGGCACTGAATCCACCGGGTACAGCGACTGGTCGGGGTACATGGTAGAAGCCGTGTTGTTATCGGCAGCCACCTGCCAGCCGGACAGGTAGATAGCCTGTACACCGGCCTTGGCCTGTTGCACCGCCTGGCCACCGGTCAGGGCGCCCATGCAGTTGACGAAATCTTTCTCCGGGCGGAAAGCCGGTTTGGCACCCTTGGTGACCATTTCCCACAGCTTCTCGGCACCGCGCTTGGCGATGGTGTTTTCCACCTTGATGGAGCCGCGCAGACGGACAACGTCTTCAGCTGAGTACGGACGGGTCACGCCTTTCCAGCGCGGGTTTTCGGCCCAGTCTTTTTTCAGGCGGGCGATTTCAGCATCGCGGTCATAGTTACCGATGGACATGGTGGTCTCCAGCAAAGGCAGGGGTGGTCTAAGGGAGGCGGCATTTTAGGGAGCTGAAGCCCATTTATCCAGCGTAAGTTCACGATTTTGATGAAATTTCACCGGATTTACCGCTATCCTTGGCGCTGGAAATTTTTTACAAACCCCTCTGCTATGATGCGCGGCTTTTCGTTGCCGGCCCCAGCACCCTGATCCGAGACCACCATGACCAAGAAGCCCGTTGCCCGCGTCAACTACCGCGACCTGCAAATTGCCAAACCCCTGCACGACCTGGTGGTCAATGACATCCTGCCTGGCCTCGGCCTGCCGGCCGACATTTTCTGGAGCCGCACGCAGAACCTGATCTCCGACCTCGCGCCGAAGAACCGCGTGCTGCTGGTGCGGCGCGACGAGCTGCAGGCGCAGATCGACACCTGGCACCAGTCGCACTGCGATGCGCCGCATGACCACCAGGAATACAAGGCTTTCCTGCAGGCGATCGGCTACCTGCTGCCGGAAGGGCCGGATTTCAGCATCAGCACCAGCAATGTCGATGACGAGATCGCCACGATTGCCGGCCCGCAGCTGGTGGTGCCGGTCAAGAATGCCCGCTATGCACTGAACGCCGCCAATGCCCGCTGGGGTTCGCTGTATGACGCGCTGTATGGCACCGATGTCATCCCGGAAGAAGCCGGCGCCGAAAAAAGTGAACGCTACAACCCGGTGCGCGGTGAAAAAGTTATTGCCTATGCGCGCGCATTCCTTGATGAAGTCGTGCCACTGGCGACCGGCTCCCATGTCGACGTCAAGCAATACACCATTGCCAACCAGCAGCTGCGTATCACGATGCTGGATGGCAGCGTAACCGCCCTGCGCAACCCGGAGCGTTTCGCCGGTTACAAGGGCGAAGTGACCGTGCCTTCTTCCATATTGCTGGTCAATAACGGCCTGCATATCGAGATCCAGGTTGATGCCGATCACCCGGTGGGCGCTGCCGACAAGGCGAATATCAAGGATATCGTGCTCGAATCGGCCATCACCACGATCCAGGACTGCGAGGACTCGGTCGCTGCGGTGGATGGCGAGGACAAGGCCGAGGTTTACCGCAACTGGTTCGGCTTGATGAAAGGCACGCTGACCGACACTTTCGAGAAGAACGGCAAGGTCGTCACACGCATGATGGCGCAGGACCGCGAGTTCTTCGACCCGCAAGGCAAGGCCAAGGTCCTGCAAGGCCGCTCGCTGCTGCTGGTACGCAATGTCGGCCACCTGATGACCACTGACGCAGTCCTCTTGCACGGCGAGGAAGTGCCGGAAGGCATCCTGGATGCGATCATCACCGCCCTGATCTCGAAGCATGAAATCCTCGGCCTTGGCCACTTCCGCAACTCGCGCAAGGGCTCGATGTATGTCGTGAAACCGAAGATGCACGGTCCCGAGGAAGTGGCATTTACCTGCGAGATTTTCGAGCGCGTCGAGGACATGCTGGGCCTGCCGCGCCACACGATCAAGATCGGCATCATGGACGAGGAGCGTCGCACTACCGTGAATCTCAAGGAGTGCATACGCGCTGCAAAAGACCGCGTCATCTTCATCAATACCGGCTTCCTGGACCGCACCGGTGACGAAATCCACACCTCGATGGAAGCAGGCCCTGTCGTGCGCAAGAACGACATGAAAAAAGAGAAATGGATCCAGGCTTACGAGAACTGGAACGTGGATATCGGGCTGGCGTGTGGGCTGCAAGGCAAGGCGCAGATCGGCAAGGGCATGTGGGCCATGCCCGACCTGATGCGCGACATGGTCAAT
>CALMID010000387.1 GCA_937863915.1 uncultured Pseudomonas sp. | reverse complement strand
CCCGCTGCCTTACCGTTGCCCTGCTGGCCCTGCTTCTGCAGCCGGCAAGCCATGCCCTGGCCGACCACAGCCTGCGCTACCCACGGCCAATGCCCGGCCATGAGCAGCGCAACAGCTACATCATGGCGCTGCTGCAACTGACGCTGGACAAGGCCGGCAGCCACCTGCGCCTGCAACCTTCCGAACATTACATGGAGCAGCGCCGCTCACTGCGCGAGCTGCAGCTGGGCCGCAGCGTGGATGTGGTATGGGCCATGACCAGTCGCGAGCGCGAAACCGAGCTGCTGCCAATCCGTATCCCACTGGACAAGGGTCTGCTCGGCTGGCGCCTGGCCCTGGTGAAGAAACAGGCACGCACGCCTCTGGGCGCCATCCATGACCGCCAGGCTCTGCAAAGGCTGCGCGCCGGTCAGGGGCATGACTGGCCGGACAGTCAGATCCTCGCCCACAACGGCCTGCCGGTGATTACCAGCGCCAGTTACCCCAGCCTGTTCCGCATGCTCGAAGCCGGTCGTTTCGAGTACTTCCCACGCTCGCTGCTGGAAATCTGGGACGAGGCGGCGCAGCCGCAGAACGCCCGCCTGGAAGTCGACCGCCACCTGCTGCTGGTCTATCCGACGGCCTCGTACTTCTTCGTCAGCCCAGGCAATACGCGCCTGGCCGGCGAGCTGCAACGCGGCCTGGAGCAGGCGCTGGCCGATGGCTCATTCGACCGCCTGTTCTTCGCCCATTACGGGGACGCCCTGCAGCGCGCACGCCTGGGTGAGCGCCAGCTGATCGAGCTGGATAACCCGCTGCTGCCGCCGGACACCCCCCTGCAACGCGCCGAGCTGTGGCTAAGTCGCGAACAGCTGCTCAAGCACTGACAAACAATTAATCGCGCTTGCGCCCGGAGTTCCAGGGCGCATTCAGCCAGTCACGTACCCGCGGCAACAGGCCGGCTTCCTCCTTCAGAGGAGCCTCGCGGGTTACCGGCGGCACAGGCGCTGCTGGCAACGCCGCTTCGCGGCTGTCCTCGTTCCGGACCGGCGCGGCTTCCGCCACCTCGATATTCTCGATGGCGACCGGCAACTCACTGAGGCTGTGGCCGGCCTGGATATGTGCCAGGTTTTCCGCCAGGGACTGATCCAGCGCCTGGTACATCGCACGCTGCGCGTCCGAGCACGCCGGGTGGGCCAGCAGTTGGGCGACATCAGCGCGCATGCCGGTGATGTGGCTGCACACCTGCTGACGAATCACCTGCTCGCGGGCATCGACCTGCTGCAGGCGCTGCTGGATGGCCAGGCGCGGCAGCGGCAGATGCAGGGCCGCCACCACCTCGCCGCGCTTGGCCAGCAAGGCACGCAGGGCAATGGCGGTGCGCGCATTGCGGTTGAAGGTATTGACCTGCGGATGGATGGATTCCAGCTGATCCAGACGTACCTGTGGATCATCAACCAGCTGCAAGGCCAGACGACTGAGATTGAGCAGGCTGTCGCTGACCAGGCCATCGAGATTGAACACTGCGGCGCGTAATTCGGCATCACTGAGATTGCTCACGCGCTGGCGAATCACCTCCACCGAGCGCAGCTCCGCCTCGGATAACTGCTGACGATTGCCGCCCAGCAGCAACACTGCCTCCAGCGAGGCATGCAGGCGCTCCAGGCTGATCACCAGCTGGGTCAGACCCAGCAGCACCGCCCGCTTCTTCTCGATCAGGGCAATCTGCGCGGCAAGGGACGAGGCAGCAGACACGACGCGACTCCACAACAATGATCGGCCAAGCGTACACCGAGCGTCGCTCCGGGCCTATGAGTAGCAACGTCGCAGAAACGCCGAGGGCGGGCTGGTTCGCACCAGTCCGCCCTCGGTTTGCCTTGCAGTGCGTACTAGCTGCGGATCAGGTGATCGAAGGCACTCAGCGAAGCCTTGGCACCCTCGCCCACGGCGATAACGATCTGCTTGTACGGCACGGTGGTCACATCACCGGCGGCGAACACGCCGGGGATATTGGTGGCGCCCTTGGCGTCGACAATGATCTCGCCGAAGCGGCTCAGCTCCACGGTGCCCTTGAGCCAGTCACTGTTGGGCAGCAGGCCGATCTGCACGAAGATGCCTTCCAGCTCGACGGTATGCAGCGCCTCGGTGGTGCGGTCCTTGTAGGTCAGCGCGGTGACCTTCTGGCCGTCGCCGACCACTTCGGTGGTCTGCGCGCTCTTGATCACGGTGACGTTGGCCAGGCTGTACAGCTTCTTCTGCAGCACGGCGTCGGCACGCAGGGTGTCGGCGAACTCCAGCAGGGTCACATGGCTGACGATACCGGCGAGATCAATCGCCGCTTCCACACCGGAGTTGCCGCCACCGATGACCGCCACGCGCTTGCCCTTGAACAGCGGGCCGTCGCAGTGCGGGCAGAAGCACACACCCTTGGCCTTGTATTCCTGCTCGCCGGGCACACCCATTTCGCGCCAGCGCGCACCGGTGGAGAGGATCACGGTCTTGGCCTTGAGGCTGGCGCCATTGTCGAACTTCACTTCGTGCAGGCCGCCTTCGGCGCTGGCCGGAACCAGCGCGGAAGCGCGCTGCAGGTTCATGATGTCGACGTCGTATTCACGTACATGCTCTTCCAGGGCGCGTACCAGTTTCGGCCCTTCGGTTTCCTTCACCGAAATGAAGTTCTCGATGGCCATGGTATCCAGCACCTGGCCGCCGAAACGCTCGGCCGCGACGGCCGTGCGGATGCCCTTGCGTGCGGCATAGATGGCCGCCGCAGCGCCGGCGGGGCCGCCACCGATGACCAGCACGTCGAAGGCTTCCTTGGCGCTCATCTTCTCGGCATCGCGATTGGCGGCGCCGGTATCAATCTTGGCGAGGATTTCCTTCACTTCCATGCGGCCGGAAGCGAAGACCTCACCGTTCAGGTAGATGCTCGGCACGGCCATGATCTGGCGGCGTTCGACTTCTTCCTGAAACAACGCACCGTCAATCGACACGTTGCGAATATTGGGGTTGAGCACCGCCATCAGGTTCAGCGCCTGGACCACGTCCGGGCAGTTCTGGCAGGACAGCGAGAAGTAGGTTTCGAACTCGAACTTCCCTTCGATGCTCTTGATTTGCTCGATGGTCTCCGCGTCCAGCTTGGACGGATGGCCACCGACTTGCAGCAGGGCCAGTACCAGCGAGGTGAACTCGTGGCCCATGGGGATACCGGCAAAGGTAATGCCGATATCGGCGCCCGGACGGTTCAGGGCGAAGGACGGACGGCGTGCATCGTTGCCATCGGTCCGCAGGGTGATCTTGTCAGTCAGGCTGACGATATCGTTGAGGAGTCCGAGCAGCTCCTGGGATTTCTCGCCATCATCGAGGGAAGCAACGATCTCGAACGGCTGAGTGACCTTCTCGAGGTAGGCCTGCAACTGGGATTTCAGAGTGGCGTCCAACATGACGGGATTCCTCAAAGCAAATTTCGGACAAACAAACGCCCGGACGGATCGCGCCCGGGCGTTCGGGCACTTGCAGCTGGGTCTCAGCCGGCAAAGCGCTAGGCGATTGGGGCCAGGATGACCCCAGGCAGATATTTAGATCTTGCCAACCAGGTCCAGGGACGGAGCCAGGGTCTTCTCGCCTTCTTTCCACTTGGCCGGGCACACTTCGCCCGGGTGGGCGGCGGTGTACTGGGCAGCTTTCAGCTTGCGCAGGGTCTCGGAAACGTCACGGGCGATTTCGTTGGAGTGGATTTCCACGGTCTTGATCACGCCTTCCGGGTTGATCACGAAGGTGCCACGCAGAGCCAGGCCTTCTTCCGGAATGTGCACGCCGAAGGCGTTGGTCAGCACGTGGGTCGGATCGCCGATCAGCGGGAACTGAGCCTTGCCGACAGCCGGGGAAGTCTCGTGCCATACCTTGTGCGAGAAGTGGGTGTCGGTGGTCACGATGTAGACCTCGGCACCGGCCTTCTGGAACTCGGCGTAGTTGTTGGCGGCGTCTTCGATCTCGGTCGGGCAGTTGAAGGTGAATGCTGCCGGCATGAAGATCAGTACCGACCACTTGCCCTTCAGGGACTGCTCGGTGACTTCGATGAACTTGCCGTTGTGGAAAGCATTGGCCTTGAACGGCTGAACTTGAGTGTTGATCAGAGACATCTGTGAACTCCTTGTGAGGGTTGAAATGTGCGGTTGAAAGTTGACGGGGAGGATAATAGGCCCCATCGGCTTTCTTGGCCCATTGATTGAAACGATGACGGTGATTGTTTCTGCCAATCACCGTCAGCGGATGATCAACTCAGGCTATCGTCGAGGCACAGCACCAGCTTGCCTGCCACCTGATTGCTGGCGAGCTTAGCAAAGGCGGCCTCCGCCTCGGTAGCCGGATAGACCTGTTCCAGCTGCGGCGTGAGCTGCCCGCGGGCAAACAGCGGCCAGACTTCACGCGCCAGTTCGCTGATCAGCTCGGCCTTGAAGGCCTCGTCGCGGTTGCGCAGCGTCGAGCCCGTCAGCTGGATGCGCTTGCCCAGCAGCAGCGCCATGTCCAACTGAGCCTCGCGCCCGCCCATCAGGCCGATGTTCACCCAGCGCCCGTCCAGCGCCAGCAACTGCAGATTGAGCGCGGCATAGGCCGCCCCGACCGGATCGAGAATCACATCGAAGGGCGCGAAATCGCGCAAATCCTGCAGGTTGTCGTCGCGCAGCACGCCGCCACGGGCGCCCAGCTTCTGACAATGCTGCAACCGCTCGGGCGAACCGACACTGACCCAGCACGGGTTGCCAAACGCCTTGCACAGCTGGATGGCCGCGCTGCCCACGCCACTGGCACCGGCATGCAGCAGCACCTTTTCACCTGGGCGCAAGGCCGCCAGGCGATACAGATTGAGCCAGGCGGTGGCATAGACCTCTGGCAATGCCGCCGCTTCCGCCAGGCTCAGGCCCTCGGGCACCGGTAGCACATGCAGGGCATCGACCACGACCTCCGAGGCCATGCCGCCGCCGGCAAGCAGCGCACAGACCCGCTCACCCACCTGCCAGCTGGCGCCGGCGCCCACTTCACTGATAATCCCGCTGCACTCCAGACCCAGGGTCTGTGGCGCCCCGGGCGGCGGTGGATAAAGTCCGGCCAGTTGCAGCAGGTCGGCACGGTTGAGCCCGGCCGCCGCCACTTTGATCCTGACCTGCCCCGCCGCCAGTGGCTCGCCGGGTTGTTCCTGCCAGTGCAACTGGCCCTTGACGCCTTGCAATGCCTTCACAGTGCCCCCATAGTTCCTATTGTCCCCGGTGCGACTGGAAAGTCGGACGAGTCGTCGCAGGACGCGACAACCCCGGCCGACATTCTCTGCGGCCAACTATGCGGCAAGCCCGCCAAGACGTCGAATTCAGCATGAAGCGCATCCTCACCCGTTCCACCCTGTCCCTCCTTCTCAGCCTGAGCAGCCTGCCGCTGTGGGCCAGCCCCGGCAGCAGCAACTGGGACTACCTAGAACCCGATCGCGAGCAGGTCATCGCCAGCCTGAACGTGGTGGAGCTGCTCAAGCGCCATCACTACAACAAGCCGCCGCTCAATGATGCGCGCTCGCAGATGATCTACGAGAGCTACCTGAAGCTGCTGGACCCGGCGCGGATGTACTTCACCGCCGCCGATATCCAGGAGTTCGATGCCTGGCGCCTGCGCTTCGACGATTTTCTCAAGAGCGGCGACCTGCAACCGGGCTTCACTATCTATACCCGTCACCTCGAGCGCCTGACTGGGCGTATCGAATACACCCTGGGGCTGCTCGGCCAGGGCGTCGACAAGCTCGATTTCAGCGTCAGCGAACGC
>CALMID010000386.1 GCA_937863915.1 uncultured Pseudomonas sp. | reverse complement strand
GGTTGTTCGGATTGGCCAGGAATACCACGCGAGTGTTGGCATCGATGGCAGCCAACATGGTAGGCAGATCGTGCCCATACTCCCGGGCCGGCACCGCGCGGCCTTCTGCACCCACCGCCTGGGTCGCAATCGGATAGACGGCAAAGGCGAACTGACTGAACACCGCATTCAGACCCGGCGCCAGGTAGGCCCGCGCCACCAGATCAAGAATATCGTTGGAACCATTGCCCAGGGTCACCTGAGCGGCCGTGACGCCATAGCGCACCGCCAGCGCCTGCTTGAGCTCGAAGCCATTACCGTCGGGGTAACGGGTCAGCTCAGGCAACGCGGCCTGAATGGCCGCCAGCACCTGACTGCTGGGGCCCAGCGGGTTCTCGTTACTGGCCAGTTTGACGATACCGGCCGGATCGAGATTGAGCTCGCGCGCCAGTTCGTCCACCGGTTTTCCGGGCACATAGGGCGACAGCTTTTGTACGCCCGGCTGGGCCAAGGCGAGAAAATCACAGCTCATGATTGATCCCTGTTCACGGAGGGCGGGCAATGAAGCCGGCCATCTTAAGCCAAGGCGCTGTCGCCAGCGACCCCGGAAGGCGTTTTTTCAGCTGATGGCGGTGTAACGGCCGGCCTTGTGGTTAAACGCCAGCACCAGGTTGAGCACGACCGCACCGAGCACGGAAATGCCGATCGCCTGCCAGTCCAGCGCCGCCAGAGCGCCCAGCAGAATCAGACAATCGATGGCCATCTGCACCTTGCCGGCCCGCCAGCCATGGCGATCCTGCAGGTACAGCACGAGTAGATTGACCCCTCCCAGACTGGCGCGATGGCGGAACAGGATGAGCATGCCGATGCCCATCAGAATGCCACCCAGCACCGCGGCATACACGGGCTGCAGCGCTTCGAAACGCACCCAGCGACTGCCCAGATCGGCAAATAGCGCAACCAGGCTGACCGCGCACAGGGTGCGCAGGGTAAAGCGCCAGCCCATGCGGCGCCAGGCCAGCACATAGAACGGCAGATTGATCAGAAAATAACCCACACCAAAGGACAGCGGCGTCAGGTAACTGAGTAGAAAGCCCAGACCCGCCGTACCGCCGGTCAACAGGCCGGCGCCCTTGTACAGATTGATCGCCAGGGCAATCAGCAGCGTGGCGCTGAGCAGTGCCTGCGCATCTTCCAGCCAGCTGTGCTGCTCGGGGGCCGGTAACGTCTCCAGACTCATGCTTACTCCAGAAAAAGCAAACGCCCGACCGCGGTCAGGCGATCGGGCGCAGGCAGGCTTACAGACTCAGAGTACGGCTTTCGGGTACGAACCCAGCACCTTGAGGGCCACGGCTTCGCTGCCGATCTTCTCCAGCACGTCCTTGATCAGCGGGTCCTGATGGTGGCCGACGAAGTCGATGAAGAACACGTAGGTCCACTTGCCACTGCGCGACGGCCGGGTCTCGATGCGGGTCAGGTCGATACCGTTGGTATGGAACGGCACCAGCAACTCGTGCAGCGCGCCCGGCTTGTTGCGCATGGAAACGATGATCGAGGTCTTGTCATCACCGGTCGGCGGCACTTCCTGGCTACCGATGATGAGAAAGCGCGTGGAGTTGTCCGGGCGATCCTCGATCTTCTCGGCCAGCTTGCTCAAGCCATACAGCTGGGCCGCCATGTCACCGGCAATGGCCGCACTGTTCCACTCGCTTTTGACCCGCTTGGCCGCATCGGCGTGGCTCGACACCGCCACGCGCTCGACGTTGGGGGAATGCGCATCCAGCCACTTGCGGCACTGGGCCAGGGACTGAGCATG
>CALMID010000385.1 GCA_937863915.1 uncultured Pseudomonas sp. | reverse complement strand
CCGGCGAGATGCTCGACTGGGAAGCCCCCACCGGCGGCTACCTGCTGACCGCCTGTTTCGCCAGCGGCCGCGCCGCGGCTCGGGGATTGGCCTGCTGGCTGCAGCAACAGGCGGATTGATCGGCAAGCGCCAAAACGGCAATATGGAACGAAAGTGCCATATTGCCGTTTCTACCGGAGCCTTCCCGATGAGCCTGACGATTCGACGCGCCACACCCGCCGATGCCGACGCCTGCGTGCCGCTGATCTACAGCTCCGGACCGGCAGCGTTCGAGCGCGTCTTCGCCAGTGGCCAGCTGACCGCCCAGGATTTTCTGCGCCCGGCCTTCTGCTCCGGTCTCGGCCAGTTCGGCTGCCGGCAACACTGGCTGATCGAGGAGAACGGCCAGATCCTGGCCACCGGCACCGCCTACAGCGGTCGCGACACCCTGGCCTACGGCCTGCGCTCGGCCCGGCAGATCATCACCCGCTACGGCCTCGGCGCGGCACTGGGAGTACTGGGCCGAGGCCTGGCGATGGAGCGTCTGATACCACCGCCACCCCGTAATACCTGGTATCTGGCGCATCTGGGCGTGGCCGCGCAGGCCCGCGGGCAGGGCCTTGGCCAGCAACTGATCGACCACCTGGAACAACAGGGACGCGTAGCAGGGTTTGAGCGGGTGGCGCTGGATGTGGCGGTCAGCAACCCGCGCGCCCAGGCCCTGTATGAACGCCTGGGCTACCGACTGGAGAAGGAGCGAAGATCGACCATCACCGGGGTCGCCGATCACCGCTACCTGACCAAGGCGCTCTGAATCAGACTCAGAGGGTGAGCTAGCTGGCTGTTGCACAACGCAGGTAGTGCTCAAGCGCCACCAGCGAGTCAGGGCACACCGGCCGCTCGCCAGCCCAGCTCAGCGCCTGCGTCGGCGCCAGGAAGCAGGCCTCCAACACTTCTTCGGGCTGAAGACGCAGCGGACCGTCCCACACGGCGGAAAACACCGAACACCACAGGCGGTTGTCCGGCTGATCGAAGAAAAAGCGGCCATGCTCGCGCAACGGCACGCCTGCCACGCCCAACTCCTCCTCCAGCTCGCGGGCAGCCGACAGGGCATAGTCCTCGTCGGCCTGAACCATGCCGCCGGCCGCCACGTCCCAGTAGCCCGGATAGATCGCCTTGCTCAGCGCCCGCCGGTGTACGCACAGCTCCCCGGCCGTATTGAATAGCAGAATGAAAGTGCCCCGTCCGATCAACCCGCGTTGGCGCAGCTCGGCACGCGGCAAGGCACCGAGCAGGCAATCCTGCTCGTCGACCCAGGCAATCAGCTCGGCATCCGAGGCGGCGCGGTGCGCTGCCTCGGCCGACGACCAGTCGCCCATCAGCCCTGGCTCAGCAGGGTGCGCAGGTCGAGAATCGCCGCGTTGGCGCGGGAGATGTAGTTGGCCATCACCAGCGAGTGGTTGGCCAGTACGCCAAAGCCGTCGCCATTGAGGATCATCGGGCTCCACATCGGCTCCTGGGTCGCCTCCAGCTCACGAATGATCTGGCGCAGGCTGACGGTGGCGTTCTTCTTCGCCAGTACGTCGCCGAAGTCGACTTCCACGGCGCGCAGCAGGTGCGACAGTGCCCAGGCCTGGCCACGGGCCTCGTAGAACACGTTGTCGATCTGCAGCCAGGGCGTCTCGATCATCTCCTCGCGTACCTGGCCAGTACTGGCCTGGGTGGCCAGCTGATCGTCCGACAGGTCAGTATTCAGGCGCACGCGACCGACACTGGCCGACAGGCGCTGGGACAGCGAACCGAGACGGGTGGCGACATCGCCCAGCCAGTTGTTGAGGTTGTCGGCGCGGGCATAGAACTGCGCATTGCCCTGGGTCGGATCAACCAGCTGGGCCAGGTAGCGGTCCAGCGAGACGATGCCCAGGCGGTACTCGGCCTCGGAGGCCGGCAATGCCCAGCTCTTGTTGTCGAAATGGAAGCGCGGCTCGGCCTTGCCCAGGTTCGGATCTTCGGTGGACTGCGACTGCGAGCGGGCGAAGTCTTTGCGCAGGGCACGGGACATGTCGCGCACCTGCACCAGCACGCCGTATTCCCAGCTCGGCATGTTGTCCAGCCAGATGCCCGGCGGGGCCAGGTCGTTGGACAGGTAGCCACCCGGCTTGTCCAGCAGGGTGCTGGCCACGGTCTTCAGGGTTTCCACCGTGGTATAGCCGCGCACCAGCTCGCGCTGGGCCTTTTCCGCCGCGACCTGGGCATTCTGCTGCACCGGGAACAGCTCCGGCTCCTGGCTCCAGTACCAGCCGACGACCAGAGCCGCCAGCAGGTAAATGGCCAGCAGGGTACCGAGTGCCCGGCTGACCCACAGGCCGCCCAGGTAGCTCTGCACGTCCTCGACCGAATCATCCACCCGTCCGCGAACCTCTTCGCTGCGTTTCTTCCAGTCCAGCATGAGCAATTCCTTCAATCACTTGCATGAAAAGAGTGGGTCGCTTGTGGCGACGTTCTCCCACTATAAGGGATGCACGGCGCTGGCGGCAGCGTTGGCGGACAAACTTAGGGCCGGCGCTGATCTTGGATGAAAGGCGGGATGGAAGGACCGCCGCCAATGACGGGCGGTAGTTTATTGGCGTCAAACAAGTGCTAGCATGCTGCCATCATTGCCATTCGAGCGCCTGTATGCGCCCCATGTCCGAACAAGACGATCCGTCCCGCGACCGCCTCAAGCATCACTTCGCCCAGCGAGTGACCAATCAGGCGCGTCAGGTGCTGGAAGTCTGGCAGCGCCTGCAGCGCAGCGAATGGAATGCCGCCACCCTGGCCGAGCTGGATGATGCCAGCCTGCGCCTGCTGCGCTATGCCGAGCGCTTCGAGCAGGTGGGTCACAGCCAGCTGGCGCATGCCATCCAGCAATGCGTGGAGGGTATACGCGCCAACCGCGGCCGCCTGTCCAGTGATCTGATCAGCGAACTCAGCCAACTCATGCAGCGCCTGTCGCGCACCGGCCTGCGCCATGGCGACCAGCTCGAGCAGATTGCCCTGCCGGCCCTGCGCAAACCGGTGTACCTGGCCCTGCAGGACCTGGAGCGCTGCGAGCGACTGGTTCAGCAACTGCATTCCTTCGGCCTCAATGCCATCGGCTGCTCGACCCGCGCCGCCCTGCTGGCAGCCTGCGAAGAACGCCGCCCGGCCGCCCTGCTCATCGATATCGATTTCAGCGGTACCCAGCAGGGACTGGCCATCGTTCAGGAACTGCAGCAGGACCAGGAAAATCGTCTGCCTGTGCTGTTCTGCAGCGATGTCGAAGCCGATACGCCGACACGCCTGGCCGCCATCCGCGTGGGTGGTGAAGACTTTTTCTGCGGCAGCGTCGACGCCTCCAGCCTGCTCGAACGCATCGAACAGCTGACTCACAGCACCCAGGACGACCCTTTCCGGGTACTGGTGGTGGATGACTCCCGCGCCCAGTCGACCCATGCCGAGATGGTTCTCAACAGCGCCGGCATCATCACCCGCACGCTGAACAACCCGATCGAGACCCTCGACGCGCTGGCCGAATTCCAGCCGGACCTGATCATCCTCGACATGTACATGCCCGACTGCCAGGGCCCCGAGCTGGCCAAGGTGATTCGCCAGCATGAGCGCCATGTCAGCGTGCCGATCATCTTCCTTTCGGCAGAGGAAGACCTGGACAAGCAGCTCGATGCCATGAGCGAAGGCGGCGACGACTTCCTCACCAAACCCATCAAGCCGCGCCACCTGATCGCCACCGTGCGCACCCGCGCCGCCCGCGCACGCAGCCTCAAGGCGCGCATGGTGCGCGACAGCCTGACCGGCCTGTACAACCACACCCATACCCTGCAACTGCTGGAAGATGCCTGCCGGCGCGGCCAGCGCAGCGGCACACCCGTCAGTTTCGCCATGCTCGACATCGACCATTTCAAGAAGGTCAACGACACCCACGGCCACCCCATGGGCGACCGCGTGATCAAGAGCCTCGCGCTGTTCCTCAAGCAGCGTCTGCGCAAGACCGACCACATCGGCCGCTACGGTGGTGAAGAATTTGCCGTGGTGCTGCCCGATACCGATCAGCACACCGCCTGGCGCCTGCTCGACGAGATCCGCCAGCGTTTCGCCGAAATCCACTTCCCCACCGGCCAGCAGGACCTGCACTGCACCTTCAGCAGCGGCATCGCCGAGCTGGAAAGCGGCCTCGATTCCCGGGCACTGTCCAAGCGTGCCGACGAAGCGCTGTACGTCAGCAAGCACGGCGGGCGTAACCGCGTGTCGATCTTCCAGGGCGAACCGACCCTGTCATAAAAGCGCAACCGTACCGCCATAAATTACGTGAAGAAATTCACAACCGCGGTACCACGCCATGCGCCTCAAAACCCTGACCAACCTCACCACGGTTTTGCTGATTACGGCCTGCGCGGCCCTTGGCGCCACCCTCTGGTGGTCGCAACAGGCGCTGCAGCAGCCCTATCAGCTGATGAGTCGCTACCTCAACCTGTCGCAGCGTTTCCAGCAGGAAGTTGCCGACAACATTCAGGCCTACCTGCGCAGCGGCGACGCGCTGCGCCACCAGGCCGCCACCCGCGCCATCGAGCAACTGGGCAGCGACCTGGATGCCCTGCCAGCCGACCTGCAGGGCGGCGTTCGCAGCCAGCTTGAGCAATTGCAGCAGTTCAGCGCCAATGAACTGCTGGCGGCCGGCAAGCTCTCCGGCAATGCTCAGGGCCTGCTGCTGCAGGCCGAACGGGAGATGGCCGGCAGCCTCAGCCAGTTGGGCCGCTATGTCACCAGCAGCACCAGCGCAGAAGCCGCGCGCTACGCCGAACCACTGCAACGAGGCGGCCTGCTGCTACTGCAACTGGCCCACCAGCGCGAACTCTATGTCGAGCAGGGCCAGGACCCGCAATTGGCCGAGGTGCAACGCTCACTCAAGCTGCTCGAACAGCTGAGCCGCGACCTCGAAGCGCTGCCATTGCTCGGCGTGCTGGAAGAGTCCGGTGGTAACAACTTCGCCGCCATGCTCGGCCTGGCCGACGAGCAGGAACAGACCGCCAGCGATCAGGGCATCAGCCTCAAACACGAGCTGGCTGCTCTGATTCAACGTTATCCCGGCGAACTCGAACGGACCCGCCAGCTGATTACGGCGCGCCATGATCTGGGCGACGCCAGCCGTCAGCAGGTCGACAGCCTGCAGCAGGCCCTGGCGGCGCTGGAGCCCGCCGTACGTGACGAACACCAGCGCATTCAGGGTGAAGTCCGCCTGCTGCAAGGCTGCGTGATCGTCCTGCTGCTGCTCATCGCCATCAGCATCGACACCCTGCAGCGCCGCCTGACCCGCGTACTGGAACGCCTGGTGCCGCAGCTGTCGAGCTGGGCCGCCGGGCATTTCGGCCAGAGCGTCGGCCTGCAGGCGCAGACCACCGAGATGCGCGCCATCGAGGACTCCCTCAACCAGCTGCGTGACTATCTGGTCGGGCTGGTCGGCAGCATTCGCCTGCATGCCGAGCAGGTCGCCGGCAGCAGCCACAGCCTGGCGCACCTGAGTGACGGCCTGCATCAGGGCGCCGAACGCCAGGTGGCTGACACGGCGCAGATCCGCGATGCCCTCGGCGAGCTGGAACAGACCATCCAGCAGGTCGCCAGCGATGCCAGCCAGACCGCGCAGGCCAGCCAGGAGGCCGACCGCGCCGCCCTGCATAGCCAGCAGGTGATCAGCCAGAGCCTGGCCGGCCTGTACCAGCTGGTCGAACAGGTGCAGGGCAATGCCCAGTCCATCGAACAACTGGCCGGCGAAACCGCCGCCATCGAACAGGTGCTCACCGTCATTCGCGGCGTGGCCGAACAGACCAACCTGCTGGCCCTCAATGCCGCCATCGAAGCGGCCCGTGCCGGCGAGATGGGCCGCGGCTTTGCCGTGGTCGCCGAGGAAGTCCGCTCCCTGGCTCAGCGCACCACCCTGGCCACCAGCGAGATCCAGCAGTTGATCGACCGCCTGCAACAGGCCGCCCGCCAGTCGGTGGACGCCATGCGCATCCAGGTCGAACAGGCCAGCAGCACCGCCCAACAGGCCGCCAGCGCCGACGGCGCACTGGACGATGTGGTCAAGGCCATCCGCACCATCGCCGAGAATGCCTCCCGAATTGCCGAAGCCACCGCCCAGCAAGGCGGCGCCGCCAGCGAGATCCGCGGACACAGCCAGCGCATCCACCAGTTGGGTGGCGACAACCTGCAGCACATCAGCGCCAGCCGCCAGCAAGGCGCTCAGCTGCAAAACCTCAGCGGCGAACTGCGCACGGCCGTGCAGGCCTTTCAGGTCTGACCGTCCAGAGATGAGAAACAACCGCTTGCAGGCGGAACCTGCAGGCGGCGGACGGCTCCGTTATCATGGCCGCTTTCTGCAGTTCCGAGACTGTCCATGCGCCGCCTGCTGCCACTCCTGCTCCTGCTGCTGTGCCTGCCCGCCAGCGCAGGTCTGTTCGATCCGCGTCCCTCGGCCGAGTTGGGCGCACCACTGAACAACAGCCGCGACTTCCTGCCGGTGGCGGAAGCCTTCGTGCCAAGCCTGGTCGAGCGCACGGCCAGCGCCGTCAAGCTGCGCTTCGTCAATGCCGAAGGTTATTACCTCTACCGCCACCGTTTCAGCGTCAAGAGCGAGCCAGCCGGCATTGCCCTCGGCGAGCTGCAGCTGCCGGCGGGCAAGCACAAGCAGGACGAGTACTTCGGCGATGTCGAGGTCTACTACGGCGTGCTCGATCTGGAGTTGCCGCTGCCATCTGGAAACGATCAGGCCTTTACCCTGCTGCTGACCTACCAGGGCTGCGCCGACAAGGGCCTGTGCTATCCGCCGGAAACCGCACGCCTGGCCATTCCGGCTGCCGCCGGAAGCAGCCCGGCGACCACAAACGCCACACCTGACAGCGCCCCCGCCAGCAGCAGTACCGCTGCCACAGCACTCAGCTGGCATGAACTGCTGCTGTTCTTTCTCGCCGGCCTGGGCCTGACCTTCACCCCCTGCGTGCTGCCGATGCTGCCGATCCTCTCGGGCGTGGTGCTGCGCGGACAGATCGGCGGCCTGCGCGGCTTCAGCCTGTCGCTGACCTATGTGATCGCCATGGCCGCCAGCTTTGCCGCGCTTGGCGCATTGATGGGCCTGTTCGGCGCCGAACTCAACCTGCAGGCACGCCTGCAATCGCCGTGGGTGCTGATTCCCTTCGCCGCCTTCTTTGCCGCGTTCGCCCTGGCCATGTTCGGCCTGTACGAACTGCGTCTGCCGCATTTTCTCAGTGCTCCGCTCGATCGTCTGGCCGGCAATACCCGTGGCGGTTCGCTGTGGGGAGCCGCCCTGCTTGGCGTGCTCTCCAGCCTGCTGGTCAGCCCCTGCGTGTCGGCCCCGCTGGCCGGCGCTCTGCTCTACATCAGCGCCAGCGGCGATGCCTTCGGCGGCGGCCTCAAGCTCTTCCTCCTGGGACTAGGCATGGGCGCGCCGCTGGTGTTGTTCGCCACCGGCGGCGGCACCCTGCTGCCGAAGTCCGGTGCCTGGATGGTGGCCGTGCGCAATACCTTTGGCGTGCTGTTGCTGGCGGTGGCCCTGTGGCTGCTGGAGCGCGTGTTGCCGGCCTCGCTGAGCCTGGCGCTGTGGGGCGTGCTGGCCGGCGGCGTGGCGCTGTGGCTGGGCGCTCTGGAGTTCACCCTGAAAACCCACCGGCAGAAGCTGGCCCAACTGCTCGGCCTGATGCTGCTGGTCTACGCCCTGGCGGCGTGGGTCGGCGCCCTGCGCGGTGAAACCGATCCGCTGCGCCCGCTGGGCACACTCGGCCAAAACGCGATCAACAGCCCCGTGGCCAAAGCCGAACACTGGCAAACCATCACCACCCCTGCCGAGCTGAGCACCGCGCTGGCAGCCGCCAAGGCGGCCAACCAGCCACTGCTGCTGGACTGGTACGCCGACTGGTGCATCAGCTGCAAGGTGATCGAACGCGAAGTGCTGAATGCCCCCGAAGTGACCGCACAACTGGGCGACTACCGCCTGATCCGTTTCGACATGAGCGCCAGCAACGCCGAGCAACGCGCCCTGCTCGATGGTTATCAGCTGTTCGGCCCACCCGCCATCCTGTTTTTCGCGCCCAACGGTGACGAATGGCAGGATTTGCGTGTCGTAGGTGAAGTCGATGCACCGGAGTTCGCCCGGCGCCTGCAGGCTGCGGCCGGCAAACGCTGAGCAAAGCGTCATGCAATTGCCGTAATCGGCAGGCATCGTGTCGACAACTGCTGACAACTTAGGCGTCTTTCGGCATAGTCGCGCCATTCCATGACGGACTGGCCAACGCTGCCAGGCTGGCTGCCAATAAGAAGGACAACGACACATGGCCACCTTTCTGGTGCTGCACGGACCCAACCTGAACCTGCTGGGCACCCGCGAACCCGACAAGTACGGCTCCACTACCCTGGAGCAGATCAACCTCGATCTGGAGCGGCGCGCCCGCGAAGCCGGCCATCACCTGCTCCATCTGCAAAGCAATGCCGAATACGAATTGATCGAGCGCATACACGCTGCGCGCGGCGAAGGCGTGGACTTCATCCTGATCAATCCGGCGGCATTTACCCACACCAGCGTCGCCCTACGTGACGCATTGCTCGCAGTGAGCATCCCATTCATCGAAGTGCACCTGTCCAACGTGCACAAACGCGAACCTTTCCGTCATCACTCCTACTTCTCGGACGTTGCCGTGGGAGTGATCTGCGGGCTCGGGGCCACTGGCTACCGCCTCGCCCTGGAAGCCGCAATCGAACAACTTCAACGCCCCTGACCTCACCGGGAGTGACCTTTATGGATATTCGCAAAGTCAAGAAACTGATCGAACTGCTGGAAGAATCCGGCATCGACGAGCTGGAGATTCGCGAAGGCGAAGAGTCCGTGCGCATCAGCCGCCACAGCAAGCAGGCCTTCGTGCAGCAGCCGATGTATGCCGCCGCACCGGCCCCAATTGCTGCTCCGGCAGCCCCGGCTCCGGTAGCCGCCGCTGACGCTGCGCCTGCCGCCGCCAAGCTGAACGGCAGCGTGGTGCGCTCGCCGATGGTCGGCACCTTCTATCGCGCCGCCTCGCCAACCTCGGCCAACTTCGCCGAAGTGGGCCAGAGCGTGAAGAAAGGCGACATCCTCTGCATCGTCGAAGCCATGAAGATGATGAACCACATCGAGGCCGAGAGCAGTGGCGTGATCGAATCCATCCTGGTCGACAACGGCCAGCCGGTGGAATACGACCAGCCGCTGTTCACCATCGTCTGATTCGCGGGAGCCTGCGATGCTGGAAAAAGTCCTGATTGCCAACCGTGGCGAGATCGCCCTGCGCATTCTGCGCGCCTGCAAAGAGCTGGGCATCAAGACGGTAGCCGTGCACTCCACCGCCGACCGCGAGCTGATGCACCTGTCGCTCGCCGATGAGTCGGTGTGCATTGGCCCGGCCCCGGCGGCCAAGTCCTACCTGAACATCCCGGCGATCATTGCCGCCGCCGAGGTCACTGGCGCCACCGCCATTCACCCGGGCTACGGCTTTCTCGCCGAAAACGCCGACTTTGCCGAGCAGGTGGAGAACTCCGGCTTCGCCTTTATCGGCCCGAAAGCCGACACCATCCGCCTGATGGGCGACAAGGTGTCGGCCAAGGAAGCCATGATCAAGTCGGGCGTGCCGGTAGTGCCGGGCTCCGACGGTCCGCTGCCGGAAGACGAGGAAGAAGCCCTGCGCATCGCCCGCGAAGTGGGCTATCCGGTGATCATCAAGGCCGCCGGTGGCGGTGGTGGTCGCGGCATGCGCGTCGTGCACCACGAAGAAGACCTGATCAAGTCGGCACGCCTGACCCGCACCGAAGCCGGTGCCGCGTTTGGCAACGAGATGGTCTACCTGGAAAAATTCCTGACCAACCCGCGCCACGTTGAAGTGCAGGTACTCTCCGACGGCCAGGGCAACGCCATCCACCTGGGTGACCGCGACTGCTCGCTGCAGCGCCGTCACCAGAAGGTCCTGGAAGAGGCCCCAGCCCCCGGCATCGATGAACAGGCCCGCGCCGAAGTGCTCAAGCGCTGCGTCGATGCCTGCGTCGAGATCGGCTACCGCGGCGCCGGCACCTTCGAGTTCCTCTACGAGAACGGCCGCTTCTACTTCATCGAGATGAACACCCGCGTGCAGGTCGAGCATCCGGTCACCGAAATGGTCACCGGCATCGACATCGTCAAGGAGATGCTGCGCATCGCCGGTGGCGCCAAGCTGTCGATCAAGCAGGAAGATGTGGTGATCCGCGGCCATGCCCTGGAATGCCGGATCAACGCCGAGGACCCGGACAACTTCATGCCCAGCCCCGGCAAGATCAAGCACTATCATGCCCCGGGCGGCAACGGCATCCGCGTCGACTCGCACGTGTACAGCGATTATGTGGTTCCGCCGAACTACGACTCGCTGATCGGCAAGCTGATTGCCTACGGCAAGGATCGCGACGAAGCCATGGCGCGCATGCGCAATGCCCTCGACGAGATCGTGGTCGACGGCATCAAGACCAACATCCCGCTGCACCGCGACCTGGTTCGCGACAAGGGTTTCTGCAAGGGTGGCATCAACATCCACTACCTGGAAAAGAAACTCGGCATGGACAAGCACTAAGCCTGCTCCATCCACCAACAAGGGCTGCCAACCGGCAGCCCTTGTCGTTTGTGCCGGCTGCGCCCCTCAAGTAAGCTTGCCGCCTTTTCGTCCAAGCCCCATTTTCTGCGTCTTCGAGGTCTGCCATGCCCTGGTTACAAGTCCGTCTTGCCATTACTCCGGAACAGGCAGAAACCTACGAAGACGCCCTGCTGGAAGTCGGCGCCGTCTCGGTGACCTTCATGGACGCCGAAGACCAGCCGATTTTCGAGCCGGACCTGGGTACGACTCCGCTGTGGTCGCACACGCACCTGCTCGCCCTGTTCGAGGCCGACACCGACCCGGACAACCTGATCGCCCACCTGCAACTGCTGACCGGCGCTGAACTGCCGCAGCACCAGATCGAGCAGATCGAGGATCAGGACTGGGAGCGCAGCTGGATGGACAACTTCCAGCCCATGCGCTTCGGTCAGCGCCTGTGGATTGTGCCCAGCTGGCACGAGGCACCGGCGCCGGAGGCGGTCAACCTGCTGCTCGACCCGGGCCTGGCCTTCGGCACCGGTACCCACCCGACCACCTCGCTGTGCCTGCAGTGGCTCGACGGCCAGGCGCTGGAAGGCTGCACCGTGCTGGATTTCGGCTGCGGCTCGGGCATTCTCGCCATCGCCGCCCTGCTGCTGGGCGCCGAGCATGCCGTCGGCACCGACATCGACCCGCAGGCCCTGGAAGCCTCGCGTGACAATGCCGGGCGCAACGGCATCGCCGCCGAGCGCTTCCCGCTCTACCTGCCAGGCGACATGCCGGCCGCCACCTACGACGTGGTAGTGGCCAACATCCTCGCCGGCCCGCTGGTGCAGCTGGCACCGACCATCAGCGCCCATGTCCGCCCAGGCGGCCGCCTGGCTCTGTCCGGCATCCTCGCCGAACAGGCCGACGAGGTGCGCGCCGCGTACTCGGACCTGTTCGAGCTGGACCCTACCGCCGTGCAGGACGGCTGGGTCCGCATCAGCGGCGTGCGCCGCTGAGCGGCTTTTGGTTAGACTAGCGCCCAGCTTGATAGGGACAGCCGCATGACCGACAGCTTTGTCACCCAGTGCCCACACTGCCGCACCAGTTTCCGCGTGAGCGGCGCCCAGCTTGGCGCCGCCCATGGAGCGGTGCGCTGTGGCGCCTGCATGCAGGTGTTCAATGCAACCCAGCATCTACTGGGCGAGCAGACGCCAGGCAAAGCCGCGCCGGCAGCCGCAGTGGCACGACCTGCAGCTCAGACTCAGGTCGCGGCTCCGGCTCCGGCTCCGGCGCCAACCCCGACACCCGTCAAGCCCAGCGCCGCTGCCTCCGCGGCTGTCAGCGCTCCCGCACCGACGCCTGCCCCGAGTGCCACGCAGCCAGCGGCAGCACCGGCACCGGCACCGGCACCGGCCAAGAAGATCACTGACGAAACCCTGTGGATTCACGACGATCTCGACCTTGACGCACTGAACCTCGACGAGGAACTGGCGCGTCTGGAGGAGGAAGAGCAGCAGCTATCCCGCGATTTCCTCGCCGTGGAACGCGCGCCCAAGCCCGAGCAGCAGCTGCTCGGGCAGCTCAACGCCCGTCGCGATCCCCATGATGAAAGCTGGGCCGAGCAACTGCTGGCGGAGCCCAAGGCCAGCCCGGCTCCGCCTCAGGCACCACGCATCGCCGCCCGCGAATCGGTTATTACGCCGCCTGCAGCGGTCGAAACCCGTATCGAGCCGGCCATTGCCCCGCTGACCAGCCAGACTCAGGCAGACGACGAAGATGACGACGGCCTGCACCCGGACTTCCGCCAGCATGAGGGCGACAGCTCGCTGCGCCTGAGTGCAGATGTCGATAGTGGTCACGAGCCCGAAGAAGACGAGCACGAACCCACTATTAGCGCGCTGCCGCCACGCGCGCGGATCGAGGACATCGAACTGACGGCCAGCGCTCCCCTGCGCAGCGAACCGGCCCTGCGCAACGAGAGCCTGCTCAACCTGAGCGAGGAGCCGCTGCAGCTCGACTGGCAACAGGCGAAGAAACCCTGGGGACGCTGGATCGGCTGGAGCCTGCTCAATCTGATCGGCGCCAGCGCCCTGGCGGCTCAGTACGTCAGCTACCACTTCGACGAACTGGCCCGCCAGGATCAGTACCGCCCCTGGTTCGAACAGCTGTGCCCGGAGATCGGCTGCAAGCTGCCCTCCAAGGTCGATGTGGCGCAGATCAAGAGCAGCAATCTGGTGGTGCGCAGTCACCCCGAGTTCAATGGCGCCCTGGTGGTTGACGCCATCCTCTACAACCGCGCCCTGTTCTCCCAGCCCTTCCCGCTGCTGGAATTGCGCTTCGCCGACATGAACGGCCAACTGCTCGCCAGCCGTCGCTTCAAGCCCGGCGAATACCTCGGCGGCGAACTGGCCGGCCAGGCGGAAATGCCGCCGCAGACCCCTATCCACATCTCCCTGGACATCCTCGATCCGGGCGCCAAGGCCGTGAACTACAGCCTCAGCTTCTTCTCCCCGGAATAAGCCGCAGCCGGCAATCGGCGCTGCCTGGCGCCGGTTTTAATGCTACTGGCGATAAGCCAGTGATTGTTCAGAATTTGTTCAAAACGGCCTTCACCCCTTCATCCGGAGCGGGTATCATGCCCACCCTTTTTCGCAGTCCCGACTGAAGCAGAACAGGCCCAAGAGGCAGGGAAGAACATGTCGGCGGTACGCATCGGTCCTTACACGCTGCCCAATCAGCTGATCCTCGCGCCCATGGCCGGGGTCACCGACCGGCCCTTTCGCCAGCTGTGCCGGCGCTTGGGCGCAGGCCTGGTGGTGGCCGAGATGCTGACCAGCGATGTGCGCCTGTGGAACAGCCGCAAGTCGAGCCTGCGCATGATCCACGAGGGCGACCCGGAACCTCGCTCGGTACAGATTGCCGGCGGTGATCCACAGATGCTGGCCGAAGCGGCCCGCGCCAATGTCCAGCTCGGCGCGCAGATCATCGACATCAACATGGGTTGCCCGGCGAAGAAGGTGTGCAACAAGGCGGCCGGTTCGGCGCTGATGAAGGACGAGGCACTGGTGGCGGAGATTCTCCACAGCGTGGTGAGCGCGGTGGATGTCCCGGTGACCCTGAAGATTCGCACCGGCTGGGACCGGCAGAACAAGAATGGCGTGACGGTGGCCAGAATCGCCGAGGACGCCGGCATCAGCGCGCTGGCCGTGCATGGCCGGACCCGCGCCGACCTGTACACCGGCGAGGCCGAGTACGACACCATTGCCGCCATCAAGCAGGCGGTGTCGATTCCGGTCTTCGCCAATGGCGATATCGATTCGCCGCGCAAGGCCCGCGACGTGCTGGCACACACCGGCGCCGACGCCCTGCTGATCGGCCGTGCCGCTCAGGGGCGGCCCTGGATCTTCCGTGAAATCGTGCATTTCCTGGAAACCGGCGAACCACTGCCGGCCCCGCAACTGGGGGAAGTGGAGCAGATTCTGCTGGAACACCTGTCGGCACTGCACGCCTTCTATGGCGAGCACATGGGCATTCGTATTGCCCGCAAGCATGTCGGCTGGTACCTCGCCAGTTTGCCTGGCGCGCGGGATTTCCGCGGCCAGTTCAATCGACTGGAGAGCATGGACGAGCAATGCGCCAACGTGAGGCAGTTTTTTGCCGAACGGCATAACAACGGAGAAGAGGTGGCGGCATGACGTTGTTGAACGAGACTTTTTCGAGTGGGACCACAGTTGTGAATGATGAGCTCAACCTGAAGCAGCACCTGAACGCGCCGAGCGCCGAAGGTCAGACGCTGCGCGGCAGCGTGGAAAAAGCGCTGCGCAACTACTTCGCCCATCTGGAAGGCGCTTCGGTCACCGACGTGTACAACCTGGTGCTCTCCGAAGTAGAGGCTCCGCTGCTGGAAAGCGTGATGAACTACGTCAAGGGCAACCAGACCAAGGCCTCGGAAATGCTCGGCCTGAATCGCGGCACCCTGCGCAAGAAGCTCAAGCAGTACGACCTGCTCTGACCCAATCCCGCATAAAGGGCGATCTCGGCTGAGGTCGCCCTTTATGTTTTTGATCTTTACCGCCTGATGGACAGTGACATGACCGACCAGACCACCCGCCTCCCCGTTCGCCGCGCCCTGATCAGCGTTTCCGACAAGACCGGCATCCTCGAATTCGCCCGCGAATTGGTTGCCCTGGGCGTTGAAATCCTCTCCACCGGCGGCACCTACAAGCTGCTCAAGGACAACGGCGTAGCCGCCGTGGAAGTGGCCGACTACACCGGCTTCCCGGAGATGATGGACGGTCGCGTGAAGACCCTTCACCCGAAGATCCACGGCGGCATCCTCGGCCGCCGCGCCCTGGACGGCGCGGTGATGGAAGAACACGGCATCAAGCCGATCGACCTGGTCGCGGGCAACCTCTACCCCTTCGCCGCCACCGTGGCCAAGCCGGGCTGTGACCTGGCCGACGCCATCGAGAACATCGACATCGGCGGCCCGACCATGGTCCGCTCCGCCGCGAAGAACCACAAAGACGTGGCCATCGTGGTCAACGCCAGCGACTACGCCGGCATTGTCGAGTCCCTGAAAGCCGGCGGCCTGAGCTACGCCCAGCGCTTCGACCTGGCGCTGAAGGCCTTCGAGCACACCGCCGCCTACGACGGCATGATCGCCAACTACCTGGGCACCATCGACCAGAGCCGCGACACCCTGTCCACCGAAGACCGCGGCGCCTTCCCGCGCACCTTCAACAGCCAGTTCATCAAGGCTCAGGAAATGCGCTACGGCGAGAACCCGCACCAGAGCGCGGCGTTCTACGTCGAGGCCCAGCGCGGCGAAGCCAGCGTGTCCACCGCCGTGCAACTGCAGGGCAAGGAACTGTCGTTCAATAACGTGGCCGACACCGACGCCGCGCTGGAATGCGTGAAGAGCTTCGTCAAGCCGGCCTGCGTCATCGTCAAGCACGCCAACCCGTGCGGCGTGGCCGTGGCCACCGACGAGGAAGGCGGCATCCGCAAGGCCTACGACCTGGCCTACGCCACCGACACCGAGTCGGCCTTCGGCGGCATCATCGCCTTCAACCGTGAGCTGGACGGCGCCACCGCCCAGGCCATCGTCGAGCGTCAGTTCGTCGAAGTGATCATCGCCCCGAAAGTCTCCCAGGCTGCCCGCGACGTGGTCGCTGCCAAAGCCAACGTGCGCCTGTTGGAATGCGGCGAGTGGCCGGCCGAACGTGCCGCCGGCTGGGACTTCAAACGCGTCAACGGCGGCCTGCTGGTACAGAGCCGTGACATCGACATGATCACCGCCGCCGACCTGAAAGTTGTCACCAAGCGCGCACCGACCGAGCAGGAAATCCACGACCTGGTGTTCGCCTGGAAAGTGGCCAAGTTCGTCAAATCCAACGCCATCGTCTACGCCAAGGGCCGCCAGACCATCGGCGTCGGCGCCGGCCAGATGTCGCGGGTCAACTCCGCACGCATCGCCGCCATCAAGGCCGAACACGCTGGTCTACAGGTTGCCGGCGCGGTGATGGCCTCGGACGCCTTCTTCCCCTTCCGCGACGGCATCGACAATGCCGCCAAGGTCGGCATCACCGCGGTGATCCAGCCGGGTGGTTCGATGCGCGACCAGGAAGTGATCGATGCGGCCGATGAAGCCGGGATCGCCATGGTGTTCACCGGTATGCGCCACTTCCGCCATTGATGGGCATGGCCGCGCTGTAGCAGGCGTCTGCGTTGTTGCGGACGACTTCGCTAATGCTCATTGCCAGTCGGCAACTGCGCTTATCGAAGCCCTCCGCGCCTAGCATCCACCTACTTCATCACGGCCCTAGAGAATTGTTGTACTGATCGTCCCCACGCTCTGCGTGGGGATGCAGCCCGGGACGCTCAGCGTCCCATGCTGCGGACGCCGAGCGTCCACAGCGACGTTCCCACGCAGAGCGTGGGAAC
>CALMID010000384.1 GCA_937863915.1 uncultured Pseudomonas sp. | reverse complement strand
TCCGGCGAAGACGATATCGCCTTCAGCGACACCTCCGACTACGCCGCCAACATCGAGAAGGCCGAAGCCATCCCGCGTGAAACCGTGCGTGGCGCGGCCACCGAGGAACTGCGTCTGGTCGACACGCCGAATGCCAAGACCATCGAGGAACTGGTCAGCCAGTTCGGCATCGCCATCGAGAAAACCGTCAAGACCCTGGTGGTTCATGCTGCCGAGGAAGGCAAGCTGATCGCCCTGATCGTACGCGGCGATCACGAACTCAACGAGATCAAGGCCGCCAATCACGAACTGGTTGCCAGCCCGCTGGTGTTCGCCTCGGAAGCCGAGATTCGCGCCGCCATTGGCGCCGGCCCCGGCTCGCTGGGCCCGCTGAACCTGCCGTTCAGCTGCGTGATCGACCGCAGCGTGGCACTGATGAGCGACTTCGCTGCCGGCGCCAACATCGACGACAAGCACTACTTCGGCCTGAACTGGGAGCGCGACCTGCCGCTGCCGGCGGTTGCCGACCTGCGCAACGTGGTCGCCGGCGACCCCAGCCCGGATGGCCAGGGCACCCTGGTGATCAAACGCGGCATCGAGGTCGGCCACATCTTCCAGCTCGGCACCAAGTACAGCCAGGCGCTGAACCTGTCGGTTCTCAACGAGATCGGCAAGCCGGTGATCCTGACCATGGGCTGCTACGGCATCGGCGTCTCCCGCGTGGTGGCCGCCGCCATCGAGCAGAACTACGACGAGCGCGGCATCCTCTGGCCCAAGGCCCTGGCACCGTTCCAGATCGCCCTGGTGCCGATGAAGTACGAGAACGAACAGGTCAAGGCCGCTACCGACAAGCTGTACGCCGACCTGACCGCGGCTGGCTACGAAGTGCTGCTGGATGACCGTGACAAGAAGACCAGCCCCGGCGTGAAGTTTGCCGATATGGAACTGATCGGCATTCCGCACCGCATCGTCGTCAGCGAGCGCGGCCTCGGTGAAGGCACCCTGGAATACAAGAACCGTCGCGCCGGCGAGAACCAGAACATCGCCATCGGCGACATTCTCGACTTCCTGGCCCAACAGACCCGCTGATCGCCATGCCCACTCGCCTCCTCCGCCTGACAGCTGCTGCCACCCTTGGTGGCAGCCTTCTCCTCAGCGGCTGCGCCAATCAGTTGCCGCAACGCAGCGATCAGGAGGCTCGCAGCGAGCGCAAGCTGCTCGAACACAGCCTGAGCATCGATGTGGGCGAACCGGCGACCCTGGAACTGCCGCAGCGGCGCATCCGCATTCAGGAACAGAAGACGTTTGCCGTCACCGACTACGAAGTCACCCGCCGTTACGACCGCTACACGCCTTACCAGGCCTGGCGCGAGCTGTATGAAGTGCCGCTGGGCGCCGTGGCCGTGGTCGCAGGCGTCGGCGCCAACGTGCTGAACGTGGTGTTGCTGGGCAATGTGCCGGAAAGCGCTACCCGCGGCTGGATCGAATACGGTTTTGCCGGGCTGAACCCGGCGATGAACGTCGAGTCCAACGGCCGTGCCGAACAGAACCTCGCCCTGCTTAGCGACAAGCGCCTGGAGCAACGCACCGAATACACCACCCTGCCCTGGGCCGAACGCCCGGTGCAGGTCAGTGCCGGCAAGCAGTCTTTCGAGCTGACCACCGACCGGCGCGGCATCCTCCTGCTCAACCTGCTCGACGGTCCCTTTGCCGAGCAGGACGCCAGTCGCATCGGCAAACTGACATTGCGCGTGGAGGCACCGGAAGATGGCAGCCACAGCGAGGCGAGTCTGCTGGTCAGCCGCAACCTGCGCGGCAAATTGCAGGAAGCCCACGCGCTGATTTATGACGATCTGGAAGATGATGACGTCGGGCAGTGGGTGCATCGCGTCAAGCGTCTGTCCCAACTGGGGCTGGAAGAGGAAGCCAGCGAGCTGGAACAAAGCCTGATCGAACTGACGCGCAATGATCCGGAGCTGCAGAAAGAGTTTCTCGACCTGCTGCTCAAGCAGGCCGGCCGACTGGCCGCCGATCCTGGCGCCGAGTAGCGCTGATCAGCTCAGCTTCTAGCGCCGCACGATAAAACCGGCTATGCCCTGCAGCGGTGCCTCGATGACCTCGACGCTACTGACCTCAGCCTGCTGAGGCCCTCGCTGCAGCCATTCCTGCAGACTCTGAACAGCGGCCATCTCACCCTCGAACAACACTTCGACCCGGCCATCGGCCAGGTTGCGCACCCAGCCATCCAGATCCAGCGCATCGGCCTGTTCCTGAGTCGCCTGGCGGAAATACACACCCTGCACCTTGCCACTGACGTAGGCATGTCGGCACTGTCTGGACACGGCTGTCACTCCTCTTGCTGCAACTGGGCCAAACGCGCCTGCAATCCTGCGGCAGTCTGTTCACCCAACAACTGATCACGCACCCGTCCCTGCGGATCGATCAGGTAGGTCGAAGGCAATGCGTCGCTACGCGGCAACTCAAGGCGCTCGGCCGGGTCCAGCGCCAGCACGCTGTAGCGGATGCCCAACTGTTCGGATGCCTGGCGCAGCTCCTCGCCCTGCAAACCATCGTAGTTGACGCCGAGAACGGCCAGATCGGTGCGACTGGCGGCCAGCGTGTTCAGCTCGGGCACTTCCTTGCGGCAGGGGCCGCACCACTCGGCCCAGTAATTGATGACCAGCCAGCGATCTTGCAGTTGTGCTGCCGATACCATTCGGCCATGCTGATCAGTACCATAGTCCTCACTGCACGCCGCCAGCCACAGGCTGCCTGCGATCATCACGATAGTCTGGAGCTGCCTGCGCATGCCTTTGTTCCTCGTTGAAGCGGGGTGGTTATGACCCTGGATGCCCTGCGCCTGGAAGTGCCGGACATACTGGAAGAAAACGCCATGCCGCTGGCCACGCTGCCAGCCAGCCTGCTACAGGCGCGTGGCCTGACCCAGGATGCCGCGCTGCGCGAAGTCCTGGAGCTGCTGTTTCGCCTCAATCGCAGCGCGCTGACCTTACTGGAAAGACAGCGTGTGCTGCAAAACTTCAGTGATGAGTATCGCCATTACGCCAGCGCCTACCAGGGCGGCACTCCGCCACCGCTGCTGTTCCTGCGTCTCTGTCACGAGCTGGCCACCGGTTTCAAGCGCCTGTTGCTGCAGATCCTCCAGGGCCGCACACCCTCCAAGCCGCACCTGGCCTGGTGCCTGTACATGGCCCAGCACTTCCTCGCCCAATGCGTGATGCGTCACTACCAGCTGTATCAGGAACCGCCGCGCGGCCTGTGGCTGGACAGCCACCTGCTGTACTGGATCGGCGAACATCAACAGTGCCTGGACGAACATGTGGCGGCGGCGTTCCAGCCCACCCCCGCCTGCAGCCTGCGCGGCATCTACCAGCAGCAGCTGCTACTGGCATTGAGCAATCCGTTCCATCTGGCCGAAGGAGAATGCCCGCGCCTGTTCGCGGCCCTGGCACCCTTTGCCGAGCTGGCGCGACTGCTGCCGGTGGAAGAGGACGAAGACATCGAGGGCGCCTTGGTCGACCTCAGCCAGGACCAAGCCAGCCTGCCGCAACAGGCGATTACACCGGGCAACATCGAACTCCTTCGGCGACTCGAGCTGGGCCCGCTGCTGATCGCCCTGCATGACCCCGCCCCGCTGCAAGAGCGCAGCGAGCGCGAATTGCTCGAGCGCGTGCGCCACAACTGGCTGGGCCGTCAGCAGCGCCGACATGACCGCGCCGAACAGGCCATCGCCTGCAGTATGGTGGTCGGCCTACCACAGATCCATGCCCACCTGCTCGAACACCGCCCACTGCGCGTTGAAGCCCAGATGCTCGACAACAGCCCTGGTGGTGCACGCCTGCTGTGCAGCCCGCAGCACGGTCAGCAACTGCAGGTCGGCCAGCTGCTTCTCCTGCCGGAAACCAGCAGCTCGCCACTGCTGGCCATGGTGCGCTGGCGCCACCAGAATGCCGACGGTCTGTACCTGGGTCTGCGCTACCTCAAGGGCCTTCCGCGTCCCGTGTGGCTGCGCCGCGCACCGAACGCACAAACCCATCCCGGCGTCCTGCAAAGCACCCCGGCGCCTGGCAATGGCTGGCATCATGGCCTGTGGCTGAATCAGGGGCAGTTCGTCGAAGGCGAGAATCTCTGGCTGCAGCTGCTCAACGTCAACACCCAGACCATCGTGCCGCTGCCCGCTGCCAACCTGAATACGCCGCTGGTCATTCGTCACCCGCTGCGCCTGGGCTAGCCGCGCCGTTGCGGAACTGCGAGACAGGTCACGCCCAAGGCGGCCCGCGCGCACAGTATTCATCGAGGGCTCCTTTCTATAATCGCGGCACACCCTTCCATTCGTGTCGCCGAGGCCCGCATGAGCCGCATCCCAGACCAGAGCGTCGGTCCCGTTCCCAG